>DXEF01000018.1 GCA_019115085.1 Candidatus Agathobaculum pullicola
AGAAGAACCGGATAAGCCGTTTGTGATAGGTATTTATCAGGTGAAGGTGGATTCAACGCTATCGATTCGCTCCGGCCCCGGGACGAGCTATGAGATTGTCGGCCAGTTGTCCAACGGAGCGCAGATCATTGTGGATGAGTTGAAGAACGGTTGGGCACATATCAAAAATACCAGTGGATACTGCAGTGCAGATTATTTAACTCGAATAAAGGATTATGCGGATGACACGGAGCCAGAAGAACCCAAGGAGCCGTTTGTGACAGGCGTGTATCGTGTGAAGGTGGATTTCTCTTTGTCGGTCCGCTCCGGTCCGGGCACGAGCTACAGCATCGTGGGTCGCCTGAAAAATGGTGATGACATTGTAGTGGATGGCATGGAAAATGGCTGGGCGCACCTAATGGATACCAGCGTGGGTACCGGCAGATATTGCAACGCGGATTACTTAACTCGAATTGAGGATTATGACATCAGTCAAGGGGAACCCGAGGATCCGGTAACTCCGCCGCGCACCTCACATCTGGATGGGAAAATGACGGTGATTGTGGATGCAGGACATGGCGGAAGTGATATCGGTGCGCATAATGAAGCTGGGTCGCTGGACGAAAAGCATGTGAACCTATATGTGGCGCAGTATCTGCAATCCTATTTGGAAGCGGCTGGTGTCAACGTAATTATGGTGCGAGATACAATGGAAGCAGACGGCTCTCTGTCGTTGCGCGGCACCGTGATGGAGAAATATGCGGCGTCTGCGGATCTGTTCTTCAGCATCCATCATAATGCAGCCAATAAGACGGCGCGCGGTGCGGAGGTGCTTGCCCAGATTGCGGACAAAAACGGAGGGCCAAGTAAAATTCTGGGTGAAGCGTTGTTGGCGGAATACGAGGCACTGGGAATTCCGATTCGGCAGGTTGTGTTTAAGGAAGGCAGCAACGGAGACTATTATTACACCAACCGTGCTGCGGCTTCTCTGTTTATTCCGGCATTGACCAGTGAATTCTGCTTCATAGATAATGAGGAAGATCAGAAGTTCATAGACAGCGAAGAAGACTGGCAGGCAGAGGCGCATGCACAGTATAATGCGATTATGTACTATTTTACGCAAGTAGAGTATTGAAAACAGAAAGGACGTTTGTTTTGTGACAGAATGAGCCGAGCGAGCATAGCATCGACATGAGCGGAGCCTTGTCGACAGTGCTTATGCCGGCTGGCTTGCGGGGCAGCAAAGGAACGGATATCTGGGTACGGCCAAGTGCCAGATCTACTAGACAATAAGGAGAAGAATAGAACTTATTTATGGTAGAGAGCTGAAAGGCGTTGCGGTGGCAAGGTGCATCGTTCCTGCAACGGCTGTATGGAGCAGGCATGCAATTTGATCGAACAAACTTTGGCAGAATAATCAATTGCCGCAGATGTCAAGTCGTCTGCGGCAATTATTTTATCTTTTGTTCGGCCAGATTCGACAAACACATAGAGTATTTGCGCGTAAAATGAATGAGAAAGACGCTCCAAAGGGGGGACATGATGCTTGCAAATCATCAAAAGCATCATGATGGAAATGCAGATAAATGAAAGATAGGCGAGCGGATCGAAAACTATGCGGAAGTATCACAGGGGGTGGTAAAAGTGGTTCACTATGTAGTGACAAAGGGTAAGTCAGAAGGCAGAGAGAAATATGGAATCGCTGTTATAAGGTCTCAGGAACAGATTGACAGCATTGAGGATATTGCGCCTACTTTGGAAGAAACAACTGTCTTGGCGGCTTATCTACAAGAAAATGGTGTTGCGGCTGTACATTTTCGGGATGTGGTGGAGGATTATTTGGCACGGTAGAAAAGAGGAAAAATGATACACGGCAGGAGATTGTTGGCTCCTGCCGTGTTTTTTAAAATTGCAACAATATTCCCACAAAAGCACCTACACCGATAAAAACGATAGGGTGAATTTTAGGGAATTTCCAAATTGCAAATGATAAGATGAGGAAAAATGTGATAGCCGGGACATTGAGAACAGACATAATGCTGGACAATCCGTTCCACAGTTCTGTATGGAACAGGGAGGAAACAAAGACTTCGAGCATAGCGCCGAAAATCAGGCCGGCAGAGGCGGGACGCAGTCCGTAAAAGCCGTCCTGCACCAAATTAGAATCACGGAAGCGGGTCAGCGCACGGGCAATAAGAATGATTATAATGACCGATGGCAGGACCAAAGACAGGGTTGCGGTTAGAGAGCCAAGTATGCCCGCTGCTCGGAAACCGGCGTAGGTAGCAGAGTTGATGCCCATGGGACCGGGAGTAGACTCAGAAACCGCGATCATGTCAAGCAGGTCGCTGGAGGTAAACCAAGGGTAGTTCTCCGCGATATCCTGAAGAAACGGAATGGTAGCCAAGCCACCGCCGATGGAGAAAAGACCGGTTTTGAAAAATTCCCAAAATAGCTGTAGAAAAATCATGTGCGTCGCCTCCGGAAAAGCCCGAGTAGGACGCCGACAGCACCGGAAAAGATGACCATAATCACGGGAGAAACGCCGAAAAAGGCTACCGATGCGAAGGTGATCAGCAGAATCAGAGCTGTCGGCACATCCACAACACTTTTCTTTGCCAGCTTCCAAACGGATTGCACAACCAAGGCACACACCGCAATGCGCACACCGGAAAAGGCGTCTTGGACAATTGGCAAGTGGGCGAACTGCTGAATGAAAGATGCAATGATAATGATAATGACCAGAGAGGGAAAGATCATCCCTGCGGTGGCACAAACAGCGCCGGCAATGCCTCGCTGCTTATATCCAATGAAGGTGGCAGTGTTGATGGCAATGACACCGGGGGTGCACTGACCAATTGCATAATAGTCCATCAACTCGTCCTCGGTAGCCCATGAACGTTTTTCCACGACTTCAAGCTGCACAATCGGAAGCATGGCATATCCACCGCCGAAGGTGCAGACACCGATGCGGGCAAAGGTCAAAAATAAATCCAGATATGGGTTCAAAGGTTATTCATTCCTTTCGCGCGTTGAGATGGATAGGAAAGTGATGGTAGCGAGGTTCGCGTGAAAAATAAGAGACCGCCTGGATGACGGCGGCCTCCATGTTTTTCTTGTGCTTGCGCCGCAGATCACTTGGCAGGTATAATTTCCAGCCAATAGCCGTC
The DNA here is from genome assembly GCA_019115085.1 of Candidatus Agathobaculum pullicola. Taxonomy (GTDB): domain Bacteria; phylum Bacillota; class Clostridia; order Oscillospirales; family Butyricicoccaceae; genus Agathobaculum; species Agathobaculum pullicola. Next base: position 3,150 of record DXEF01000018.1, read on the forward strand.
CGGATCGGCAATAAAATAAATTCCCATCGCCGGGTTTTCAAAGCAGATGCAGCCCATCTCCTGATGTTTGCGATACGCGGCGGGATAATCATCCACAACAAAAGCCAGATGGAATTCGTTGTCGCCCAAATTGTAGGAACCTTCCCAATCCCGCAGCCAAGTTAGTTCAAGCTGGTGCTTGGAGACGCCGTCGCTTAGATAAACAATAATATAGCTTCCATCGTCTGCATTGATGCGGCGGACTTCGTTTAAACCGAGCGCTTTCTGATAAAAAGCGAGTGAACGATCGAGATCGCGCACATTATAGTTGTTATGGGCAAAGGTGAATTGCATAAAAGGTATCCTCCTTGTTGTTGTGAAGTTACTGTACCACGTTTTTGAAAAAAACACAATCCGCTTACCCGGAAATTTTACCCTTGCAAACAGAAAAACATACAGGTGCAGGGCATCGCAGGCTATAGAGAGGAAGTCCGGCTGCTAGACAAAGCAAAGGGAGAACAATAAAATTCATTGCATGAAAACGGGAAATATGGTATGATTACTGATATGTATGGGGTGGTTTGCTTCGTACGAAAGAATCACAATCCATTGAGTAAGGGAAGTCATATCTATGAGCGAAAACCAGAAGCAAACAATTTTTTCCGGTGTGCAGCCCTCCGGTAAGCTGACATTGGGTAATTATCTTGGTGCAATTCGCAATTTTCCTCTTTTGCAGGAGGATTACAACTGCATCTACTGTGTGGTTGACATGCACGCGATTACGGTTCGACAGGACCCGGCAGCTCTGCGCCGTGCAACACAGGAAGTGTTGGCGCAGTATCTTGCCTGCGGATTGGACCCAGAAAAGAGCATTTTGTTTATCCAGAGCCATGTTCCAGCTCATGCGGAGTTAGCTTGGGTGCTTAATTGCTTTACCATGTTCGGAGAAGCATCCCGCATGACGCAGTTTAAGGATAAATCCGCAAAGCATGCGGATAATGTGAACGTCGGCCTGTTTACCTATCCGGTGCTGATGGCGGCGGACATTCTGCTGTATCAAACCAATCTGGTCCCGGTCGGCGTGGATCAGAGTCAGCATATTGAGCTTTGCCGTAATATTGCAAACCGTTTTAACGGCCTGTTTCCGGAAACCTTCACGATTCCGGAAGGCCTCTACCCCAAGGCTGGGGAGGGCGCAAAGATCATGAGCCTGTCCGATCCGGAGAAAAAAATGAGCAAGTCGGACGAAAACCCCAACGGATATATTCTGCTGATGGACAAACCGGAAGATATCATGCGCAAGTTTAAGCGCGCGGTTACCGATTCGGACTCTCGTATTGTGATGGATCCGGCCGGAAAGCCGGGCGTGTCCAATCTGATTCAGATTTACTCTGTAGCTACTGGCAAGACCATTGCAGAAGTAGAGGCGGAATTTGCCGGAAAGGGTTATGGTGAACTCAAGCCGGCGGTTGGTGAAGCGGTGGTGGATCTGCTGCGTCCGATTCGTGAAAAGACCGAGGATTTGCTGCGCAACAAGGATTATCTGGAGCAGGTCTATACCGAGGGCGCGCAAAAAGCGTCTTATTTAGCGCGCAAGACGCTGAGCAAGGTTTACCGGAAGGTTGGCTTTGTGGGACGCTGAATACCGTCTTTAAGGGGAAAAAATAATGCCTGAATATATTGTAAGCGGTGTGATCATAGCTGCATTTATTGTGGCGGGTGTATTATCTTATTTTTTCACACCACCGGTCAAGCGGTTTGCCCATAAGGTGGGTGCGATTGATGTGCCGAAGGATAGCCGTCGTATGCACAAGGAGCCGATTCCTCGTTTGGGCGGTCTGGCAATATTCGGCGGATTTCTGGCTTCTATCCTGATTTTTGGAGAGTTGGATCAAACCATGCTTTGCGTGTTGTTGGGCGCATCCATGATTGTCGCGCTGGGCATTTTTGACGATGTACTGGCGCTGGGAGCGAAGCTGAAATTTGTGGTGCAGATTGTTGCCGCAGCTATTCCGGTCTGTGTTGGCGATTTGCAGATCAAGCTGTTTACCAATGTAAACCCGTTTTCGGATACGCCGTATTTTCATTTGGGTGTTCTGGCGATTCCGATTACGATTATTTGGATTGTTGGCATCACCAATGCGGTCAATCTGATCGATGGTTTGGATGGCCTTGCGGTTGGCGTATCCTCAATTGCAGCGATTACCATGCTCGCAGTTGCGCTTTTAACCGGCAATATGGCAATTGCAGTGACAATGGCGGCACTGTCAGGTGCGTGTATCGGTTTTATGCCGTATAACCTCAATCCCGCTAAGATTTTTATGGGGGACACCGGATCGACCTTTTTGGGATACATGTTAGCAACGGTATCCATTATGGGATTGTTTAAGTTTTATGCTGTCATTTCGTTCGCAGTGCCGTTTTTGATTCTTGGCCTGCCGATTTTCGATACGGCCAACGCGATCATCCGCCGTGTGGCGTCGGGGCGAAGCCCGATGAGCCCGGATCGCGGGCATGTGCATCATAAACTGATTGACATGGGATTTAACCAGAAGCAGGCGGTTGCAATTTTGTATGCCATCAGTGCAACCCTTGGTTTGACGGCGGTGGTGCTGACCTCGTCGGGTGAGGTGAAGGCGATTGTTTTGCTGTTGGCGGTGCTGGTGGCAATTTTAGTAGGCGCCTGCATCATTTACGGGGCAGAGCACTGGGCAAAGCACGCTGCCGAGCAAGAGGACGCGACGTATGATGAGGAAGAGCAGGATATGACCGCGCAGCGTGACGTAATAGAGAACGCGGCACAGGAGGATAACGAGCATGAGCAAAATTAAGGTGATGACAGTATTCGGGACACGTCCGGAGGCCATCAAAATGGCGCCGCTGGTGCATGCGCTGGAGCGGAATGAGAATACGGAGTCGATCGTGTGCGTAACGGCGCAGCACCGTGAGATGCTGGACCAGGTGCTGGATATTTTTCATATTAAGCCGGACTATGACCTGAATATCATGCAGCCGCGTCAGACGCTGGCGCTGATCACGGAAAAGAGTCTGCATGGCTTGGATGAGGTGATGGAGCAGGCTAAGCCGGATATTGTGCTTGTGCATGGCGATACCTCTACGACGTTTGCTGGTGCGCTTGCCGCGTTTTATCATAAAATTCCTGTGGGCCATGTGGAGGCCGGGCTGCGCACATATGACAAATACTCCCCGTTTCCGGAGGAAATGAATCGAAAGCTGACCGGCCAGATTGCGACGCTGCACTTTGCACCGACGCCGCGCAATCGAGACAATCTTGCGCGCGAAGCCATTACGGAGGGGGTAAGTGTGGTCGGTAACACGGTTGTCGATGCAATCCATATTACTGTTCAGCCAGATTTTGAGTTCCGGGATGAACAACTCAAAACGCTGGATTTTGAAAACAATCGTGTGGTCCTCGTGACTGCGCACCGTCGTGAGAACTACGGTGAGCCGATGGAAAACATTTGCCGTGCGATTGCGGAGCTGTCTGCGGCGTATCCGGATGTGCACTTTGTGTACCCGGTGCACCTTAGCCCGTATGTGCGCGAAACGGCGGAAAAGTTTCTGGGAGGAAACGAGCGCGTGCACCTGATCCATCCGCTGGCAGTGGACGAGATGCACAATCTGATGGCGCGCTGCTACTTGATTATGACCGATTCGGGCGGCCTGCAGGAAGAAGCGCCCAGTTTGGGTAAACCGGTGCTCGTTCTGCGTCGTGAAACCGAGCGTCCGGAGGCTATTGAGGCAGGAACGGTCAAACTGGCAGGTGTGGAACAGGAGAATATTGTCCGTTTGGCACGTGAACTGTTTGACAATCCGAATGAATACGCGGCGATGGCGCACGCAGTCAATCCGTATGGTGACGGCAAGACTTCGGAACGTATTTTGCAGTCGATTGAACACTATTTCGGCTTGCGGCCGGATGGACCGGCTCCGTTCGCACCATGAAGCCGTATAAAAACCTGTCCACGCCAATGCTTGCGGCAATCGGCGCGGCGGTGCTGGTAGTGCTGCTTTTTTTGAGCTATGTGCTTTCATCCGGTATGCTGCATCGTAAGGATACCGGTATCGTGTTGCAAAGCGGAGCGGAAAATGCACCAACCGTCAGTTCCGGGAGCCAGATGCTTACCGCGCAAAGCGTGGCAGACGTTACGATTGGACCGGACAACGCGCAAAAAGTAATCGCTTCTTTGACACGGCCGGAGGCGTACAGCTGTGTTATCGAGAATACGTTGTATTATACCGGTGGATCGTCTACGCTTCGCTGTCATCAGTACATGCGGGATAACTTGGTTCGTATCGATTGGCTTGCTGAAACGGGAGCAGTGCAAAGCACGTTGATGCACGTGGGAGATGCGGCATATACATGGGAGAATGGCAGCTCCACCTTTTATAAGGGGAGATGGGGCGAGTTTTCAGATGATTCTGCGGCTATGCTGCCCACGTATGAGGATGTATTGGATGAAGGTCTGGTTCTGTCGGGAGCAGGTCGGCAGGATATTGAAAACGAGCCATGTATCATGGTGGAGTTTGAGCGGGAGGCATACCGCTGCGTGTATTATGTCTCCGCAGCCTCCGGCTTGCTGAAGCAGGCTTCCTTCTATCAGGGCGATACTCTGGCGCGTCAGGTTGTGGTGAGTAATCTGAAAACCGAGCAGCCGGAGGAAACACTGTTTACGTTGCCAAACGGTCAAAAGTTATTGGGAGAAAACACACAGAATGATGAATAAGTTACAAATATCCGAAGAAATTCGCGCGCTCGGTCAACAGGCCGAGCGCGAAATCATGCCGTATTTTGCGCGGATTGAACAGGTGTGCGACAGGAATACGGAAAAAGTGCTTGCAGCATTTGCGAAAAACCGGGTGTCGGACAATTTGTTTGCGGGAACGACCGGTTATGGTTATGATGACCATGGGCGGGATACGCTTGACCGCATCTACGCGGATATTTTTGGTACGGAAGCGGCATTGGTACGTATTGGTTTTGTTAACGGTACTCATGCGCTGTCCTGCGCAATGTTCTCCGCAGTCAAGTCAGGGGATACTGTGCTTTCGGTGACCGGCTCTGCGTATGACACACTGCAAAATACCATCACAGGCGACTACTGCGGCAGCATGAAAAATTATGGGATTGGCTATAAGCAGGTGGATTTAGTAAACGGCCGGCCCAATTTGCCCGCTATCGCGCAGGCGGCGCAGGATCAGAGTGTAAAACTGGTATTTATCCAGCGTAGCCGCGGCTATGCGGTACGAAAGACGCTATCCTGTGCGGAAATTGAAGAAATTTGCAAAACCGTGCGTCAGGTTAATCCGGATGCTGCCATCATGGTAGACAACTGTTATGGCGAGTTTGTCGAGGAGATTGAGCCGACTCAGGTGGGTGCGGATTTAATTGCAGGTTCGCTGATTAAAAATCCGGGCGGTGGTTTAGCTCCCACGGGCGGCTATATTGCAGGACGCGCGGATCTGGTGGAAAATGCTTCTTATAGGCTGACCGCGCCGGGCATTGGCGGCGAATGTGGCTGCACAATGGGACAGAACCGCCTACTATATCAGGGTCTGTTTATGGCGCCGCATACCACGGCGCAAGCGCTGAAAACCGCAATTTTTTGCGCCAAAGTCATGGAACTGCTGGGCTATGAAGTCAGCCCCAAGGCGGAGGAGCCGCGGTATGATATTATCCAGACGATTGCATTTGGCGCGCCGGAGCCGCTGTGCCGGTTTTGTGAGGGAATTCAGGCGGGCGCGCCAGTCGATTCGTTTGTTACACCGGAACCGTGGGCGATGCCAGGATATGACGATCCGGTTATTATGGCGGCAGGTGCGTTTGTGCAGGGCGCGTCAATTGAACTGTCTGCGGATGCACCCATGCGCGAGCCATATGTGTGCTATATGCAGGGTGGTTTGACTTATTCTTCGGGAAAAGCCGGTATTCTGCTTGCAGCGGAGCGTATTCGCAATCAAAAGGAATGATAAAAAGGGACGGTTTTGCCGTCCCTTTTTGATTGCAGAACATATGGTTTTCAGATCAGAGTTTGTACTAGTTGACACAAAGCTGTAAAATCAATGGGTTTGACAATGTGGGCGGTCATGCCGGCGGCTTGCGTTTTCGCGATATCCTCCGGAAAGGCGTTTGCAGTAACAGCAATAATCGGAACGGTCGCCGCATCTGCACGGTCTAACATGCGGATGGTATGTGCAGCCTGACAGCCGTCCATATTCGGCATCTGCATGTCCATCAAGATGATGTCAAACTCATGCGGCTGTGAAGCGGAAAAAATATCCACGGCTTGCTGACCATCCCATGCTTGGACAACATCAACATCGTGCATCGATAGAATTTCGGTTGCGATTTCCATATTGATTGCATTATCCTCTGCGATCAGCAGCTTTTTGCCGCGCAAATCAAACGTGGCAGATTTTGTTTGCGGAGGCAATTCTGCCGGTTTTGTACTGCTGGCGCTGGTTTGTGACTCTGTGACAGTCTGCAGTGGGAGAGTAACGGTGAACGTGCTACCATGCCCCAATTCACTTGCAACGCGAATTTCACCATCCATGCGTTTGACCAAGCTGTGGACAATTGCCATGCCCAATCCGGTGCCAACCACAGATCGTGCGCTGAAACGGGTTTCCCGTGCGTAGGGCTCGAAAATATGCTGAAGGAATTCTTGGGACATTCCAATGCCGGTATCCTGCACGGAAAGCACATAGCTGCTGTGCTTGTCAGAATGGTTTTCGTTCAGCCGGACGGTGATGGAGGCGCCGGATGCACTGTACTTGAAGGCATTGGACAGCAGGTTGTTTAGAATTTGACTGATGCGCAAAGTATCGCCCAATACCATGCTGTGGCGCAAATCACAGATAAGAGAGAGATTCTTATTTTCCTTTTTTGCTTGATGACGAAAGATTTCGACACAGTCTTCAACACATTGCCGCAGGTCTATCGGATGATAATCAACAGAGAGGTGGCCGTGCTCCATGTGGGAAATTTCCAGTACATCGTTGACAAGATGGAGTAATTGCTGACCGGCAAACAGGATTTTTTCCAGCAGTGTTTTCAGCTTGCTCCGGTTGCCAAGATTTCGCTGCGCCAATTCGGACAGGCCGATAATGGCATTGAGCGGTGTGCGCATATCATGAGACATGTTGCTGAAGAATGCGTTTTTATCTTCCTCGCTCCGACGAGAGGCTTCCAATGCGTTTTGCAGCAGCTGAAGTTGCTCGAGTTGCCGCGTCTTTTCCTGATTTACCTCGCGAAAGGCCAGCACGACTTCATCTTGTGCAAATGCTTTGTCAAATAGGATGCTGACATTGACCCAACGCTCACCGCCTTCAAAACGGCGCAGATAATCTCCTCCGAATTCCGTTACTTGGTCATGTACCAGGCGCTGGATATTTTCCAGAGCAAAGCTGCTGACGAATTCTTCGTAGGTGCTATGCGCAACGACAGCTTGCATCGTGTGCAATAAATCCGAATAGCGGCCCGTTGAGCGGATTTGATTGCGGGTATCGTTTGCGCATTTTATAGCCTCATAATTTCCTGTTTTATAATTGACTCGATAAATTGCATAATACAGGTTTCCGAGTGCGCGTACAGTATCATCCGTGCGGCGTATTTTTCGGTTCAAACGGTAATCTCGTATGGAAAGCAGTATAGCGGCAATCAGAAACAGGGAAGAGAGCAGCAGAAAAAGGCGGTAGATACTGGTCAATTCGCGCAGTACTGTGCGGAACGGGATGGTCAAAATCGTCATCCAGCCGTTGCTCATCCGGTAGTAGTAGACGCCGCATGGATTGCCGTCTAGCCCGATGATGCTGGCATGATGCGGGTCGAGCGCTCCCTTCTCAATGCACTGCACAAGATCGCTTACATAAAGCTGTAGTTGGGTGGCCTCATGGGAAAGGGCCTCGTGCGCATATAGCAGCGTACCCGTTTGATCACATAAATAGTAGGAACTGCCCTTCGGAAGGGACGGCATATCGTCGGCCGTGTGGAAATCTTCTGGAAACACATCAAACAGCAGCATGTTATCGGAGTTATGCGCTTTCTGCGCAATGGTGATGACCTGTTTTCCTGTGACTACGTCAGGAGCGGCAGCGGTAAAAATCACCTCGCCGTTTGCTTCTAATGCCATACGGTACCAATCCGTCTGCCGAAAATCATACGAGACGTCATCGCCCCAAGACTTGGCGGAAACGATGCGTCCTTCGATTACCGCATATAAATCCACAGAATCGTTCGCGAGCACCTGCGGCATTTTGTCAAAAAAGTCTTTAATCCATGCTTGGACTTGCTGCGGACTGGCGTTGTTTTCGGTCATTTGGTCGAGGTATTGTGTGCCGAGATTCATCACAGCGCGATAGGTATCAATGTGGTTTTGCTCCTCGGCGGCGTAATTTTGGGTCAAAGAAGTGCCGAACTGCTGCGCGTTTTGCAGCAGCCTTTCGCGCATCATATACAAGCTGAAGATGGTTAACATAGCAAAAAACAGCAAAAACACGATATTGAGCCATAATATGTGTAGAGAGGTGCGATTCTTTGCTTTGTGGTACTTCATTTATTTTCTCCCTTCGGTTTATACTCCATTGCCAGTATGGGACACCGACACGAATTTGTCAATTCTCTGATGCGGGAAGAAACACAACACGGACGAAGAAATTTTCGGCTTTTTTCTATGGACTTGCTCGCGTTGCCTTTCTGCGGTATAATGAAGGCGTTTCCTGCTTCATGGAGAATACGTTGCGAGGGAGAAGCACTATCATGGATCAAACTATTTTTTGAAAAGATTGGATGATGTCGGCATTGATACGGAAAAGGCAATCGCACGCTTTATGGGCAATACGGCTCTGTTTTTGAAGTTCGTTCGACGGCTGCCGGATGTGCTTCGATTTAGAGAAATTCGGACGGCGCTGCAGCAGGAAGATGACGAGACATTTTATATGCTGGTACATACGCTCAAAGGGACGGCAGCCAACCTGTCTGCGGAGAATGTAGCCGAGTGTGTACAAGCTATTTTGGTGGAATACCGTACTTCTGGCTTCAAACATATGCGTAAGCTGGAAGGCTTGCTTCGAGAAGCTGAGGTGGAAAGTGAAAAATTATCTGAACTTTTGCGGCAGATGGATGAAGCCTTGGCAGATTGATAACATGAAAGTTGGGGGCAAAGCATATGATGCGAGACACGCTGTTGATTGTAGATGACTCAGAACTGGATTTGGCCATTTTAAATGAAATATTTAAAGGTATATTTCGGGTGGAATGTTGTCAGGAGGCTAATCAGGCGCTTTCCTTTATCCATAAGAATGCCGAGCGGATTTGTGCGGCTCTGGTGGATATTTGTCTGGGCCGTAGGGGTGCGGGGTTTACGCTGCTGCACCGTTTGCAAACCAATGCGCTGACGACGCAGCTGCCGATTATTCTGATTACGTCGGATGCAAGCAAAGATAACGTAATGAACGGTGTGGAGTATGGCGCGGTGGATTTTCTGGTCAAACCGGTCGACCCGCATTCTGTGCAGGAGAGGGTATGCAGCATTGTGCGTTCCGCTTGGCCGAAAAAAACAACAATTTTGGATCAGCGTGGTGCAACCGAGATAGAAACGCCTGAAAAAGAGGAACTTTACGAGGAAGAGGCCATCTCTTTACTCAATGGCTTACCGGATCCGCTATCGGCAGAACAAGCACAGCAGCTTGTTGACGGCTGGTGCAAAAAAATATCCGCACTATGCGCATACCGCACCGGCGTTCAGCCGACACCCAGCCCGATGATTCCGCGCTTAACAGAACGGTTGGCTGCTGCGTGGCGTTTAGAGCATCCGAGCGGGAGCCTGACAGAATTGCAGGCAGCATATGTACAGCAAGCCGCGCGGATCTGCGATATCGGCTTGATTGGTTTGCCGGATGATGTTATCGCTTTGGGAGCAGAGCAACCGGAGCCGGGGCGTACTGCGTATATGCGGCATACGGAATTGGGCTGTACATTGATGGAAAGTGAAAAGCCGCATCCGTTTGTGAAACTCTGTGCGGAGGTTATGCGTTGGCACCATAAAAATTATGATGGGACAGGATACCCTGCGACACAGGAGCCGGTCATCTTGCCGATTGGTGCACAACTCGTGCATGCCGCGATACGCTGCAATTTATACCTTCAGAAGTATCGGGACACGCCGGACTGCTTTGACCGCGTGCTACGTGCATTATCCGGCGAAGCGGGCAATATGATTTCACCGGAGATGTTTCAGGCAATCGAGAGCGGCCGCGATTTGATTGAGGATCTGCTTGTATGGGGCAGCTTAGATGAAGGATAAACAGTGCCTCATGGGAGAATGCTGCGTATGGCAAATCAGGTTGCATACTACGTAGATTTATGGTAAAATGTTTTAGTTATAGAGCAGAGGTTTGCGTTTATGACGATTCTTGGCATCGATCCGGGGTACGGCACCATTGGTTACGGTGTGGTACGGTTTGACAATATGAAATTTACGCCTGTACAATATGGCGCGGCAACTACCAAACCCGGTATGCCGATGCATCTGCGCTTGTGTGAGATATATGATGATATTGGGACGCTGGTGGATACCTTTCATCCGGATGAAGTTGCTATAGAGGAACTGTTCTTTTCCAAGAATATCACAACCGGTATTCAGGTTGCGCAGGCACGCGGCGTCATCCTGTTGGCACTGGCGCAGAAAGGACTGCATCCGGTTTCTTATACGCCGAATCAGGTGAAAATGGCGGTGGTTGGCTATGGCAATGCGGAGAAAAAGCAGATGATGGAGATGACCAAAAGTATCCTGCATCTGACCAAGTTGCCGCGGCCGGACGACGCAGCGGATGCGCTTGCTCTGGCTATTTGCCATGGTCATTCCAGACAGGCAATGCGATATGAGGGTTTGCTGTAAATGTTTTATTATGTAGATGGCACGGTTACCGTGCTCGAACAGGGCCTTGCTGTGATTGACTGCGGCGGTGTAGGTTATGCCTGCCATGCGTCGCAAAACACAATTGGCAAGCTGAAAATTGGCGCACATGCGCGCCTGCTCACCTATTTGAATGTGCGTGAGGATATTTTTGAATTATATGGCTTCATCGATGAAGAAGAACAATCATGCTTTAAGATGATGCTCGGCGTGTCCGGTGTCGGGCCGAAGGCAGCGTTGTCCATTTTGTCGGTCGCACCGCCGGACAGGCTGGCTTTGTCTATCATCACCGGGGACGAAAAGATGCTGATGCAGGCCCCGGGTATTGGCAAGAAAATTGCCCAGCGCATTGTGCTTGAGTTGCGGGATAAAATGAGCAAGGAGCAGTTGGAAACCGCATCAGCGGCTTCCCCAATGGCCGCGACAGCTACTTCCGGCGGCGTTAACCATACACAGGAGGCGGTAGCTGCATTAATGGTGCTGGGATACAGCCAGGCAGAGGCGCTGCACGCGATGGAAGGGCTGGATACCGCGCAGATGGAGGCGGAGGAAATCATCCGTCAGTGCCTGAAAAAGCTGGTCAAACAGTAAGGGAGTGTTCCTTTGAGTATAGAATTTTCCGGCGGGATGGCGGATGACGAGCGTATTATTTCTACGCGGCAGCTTTCCGAGGATGAGACCGAAAATTCCCTGCGTCCGAAAACCATGGCAGATTATGTCGGACAGACCAAGGCGAAGGAAAATTTAAGCGTATATATTGAAGCGGCGAAGATGCGTGGAGAATCGCTCGACCATACGTTGCTGTATGGCCCGCCTGGCCTTGGTAAGACGACGCTGGCGGGCATTATCGCCAGTGAGATGGGTGTCAATATCCGCGTTACGAGCGGTCCGGCAATCGAAAAAGCGGGAGATTTGGCGGCTTTATTGACAAATCTTTCGGAAAATGATATTTTGTTTATCGATGAGATTCATCGCCTTGACCGGGCGGTAGAGGAAATTCTCTATCCTGCGATGGAGGATTACGCGCTCGATATTATCATTGGCAAGGGGCCGTCGGCCCGCTCGATTCGTATCGACCTGCCACGCTTTACGCTTATCGGCGCGACGACGCGCGCGGGACAGATGACCAGTCCTTTGCGCGACCGCTTCGGCGTCATGCTTCGTTTGGAGCTGTATTCGCCGGATGAGCTTTGCCAGATTGTAGAGCGTTCGGCTGGCATCCTGAATGTGCCGTGTGAGTATGAGGGCGCCTTTGAAATCGCGCGCCGCAGCCGCGGAACACCGCGTATTGCTAATCGTCTGCTGCGTCGAGTGCGTGATTTTGCGCAGGTGCGCGGTACAGGCACGATTGATAAAGCCAGTGCGGATATGGCACTGCGTGCGCTGGAAATTGATGAGCTTGGGCTGGACAACGTGGATCGGCGGATGCTAAAAAGCATCATGCTCAATTACGGGGGAGGCCCGGTTGGATTGGATACGCTGGCCGCGACGATTGGCGAGGAAGCAATTACGCTGGAGGATGTTTACGAGCCGTATCTGATGCAGATTGGCTTTCTCAGCCGCACTCCGCGTGGACGATGCGTTACAGTACAGGCGTATCGTCATATGAATATGGAACCGACGGACGGACAGCAGATGCTGTGAAGCCGCCGCTTAAAATAAGAAAGTTGGGTGTTTGATATTGGGCAAATATTTCGGAACAGACGGTGTTCGCGGTGTGGCAAATCTGGAGTTAGACGCACTGCTGGCCTTCAAGATCGGCGCTGCGGCTGCCTACGTACTGACGCAGGAGGCAACGCATACCGGTAAGGCCAAGCTGCTGATCGGAAAGGATACGCGCATTTCTTCGGATATGCTGGAGAACGCGCTGGTGGCCGGCATTTGTTCGGTTGGCGCGGATGTGGAGCTGCTCGGCGTTATTCCAACACCAGCGGTGGCATTTTTGACCATCAAGCATAAGGCGGATGCGGGCATCGTTATTTCGGCAAGCCATAACTCTTTCGAGTACAACGGCATCAAAATTTTTGCAGGCAATGGCTATAAGCTGCCCGATGCAATCGAGGCGAGGATCGAAGATCTGATCGACGATTTTGAATCTATTCCGAAGATGACTCATGATAAATTAGGCCGCGTGCTCAAAAGCAAGATCGATCCGGTGGTGGAGTATACCGACCATCTGGCGGAAAGCATCAAGGGCGATTTGTCTGGGGTGCGTGTGGCGGTAGACTGTGCCAACGGTGCATCTTCGACCACGGTTGAGCGTTTGATGCGCCTTGTCGAATGCAAGGCGGAAATCCGGTTCTATGAGCCAGACGGTATCAACATCAACGATAATTGCGGTTCAACACATTTGGAACAACTGAAAAAGCGTGTACGCAACGGGGATTTTGACTTGGGTGTTGCTTTTGACGGCGATGCGGACCGTTGCCTGATTGTCGATGAGACGGGCGAGGAGTTGGACGGCGATCGAATCATGGCAGTATGTGCAGCGCATATGAAGAAAGAAGGAAAGCTGCGCGGCGGCGCGTTTGTGGCAACCGTTCTGTCCAATATGGGCTTGCATGCCTATGCGGAAAAGAATGGTATGCGTATTGAGTGCTCCAACGTGGGTGACCGTTATGTGCTGGAAATGATGCTGCAAAAGGGATATATTCTGGGTGGTGAGCAGTCCGGCCATGTAATTTTTCTGGAATATGCTTCAACGGGCGATGGTGAGCTGACAGCATTGCAGTTCATGTCGATCCTAAAGGCGAGCGGAAAGAAGTGTTCAGAAATCGCGGCAGAAGTCGTGCCGTGGCCGCAGTTGATGATTAACGTCAAGGTACCCAATGAAAAAAAAGCCACCTTGCAGGAACTGCCGGAGGTTAAGGCAGCGATTGATGAGGCGTCAGCGGAACTGGCCGGAAACGGCCGCATTCTGGTGCGTCCCTCGGGTACAGAAGCGTTGGTTCGCGTGATGGTGGAAGGAAAGGACAGCGATCAGGTGGATACTTTGGCAAAAAGGGTTGCCAAGGTCATCGAGTCTGTCGTATAATAGAAAAGAGCCAACAGAGGTGGATGTGGTTTTTGCATCCACCTTGTTTGTTTGAAGGAAGGTGAGAGCATATGGCGACAAGTGAATAGCGGATAAAGCGCCAGAACTGCGGTGCAGCCTGTATCGCAGTTGACGAGGAAAGGGTTAATCGAAGGCTTCGGCGGGTGCCCTTCGGCCATGAGTGGGTTGGTCGTGAGTAGACTGTTAAAACGTGCGGGTGACTGTGCGGACAGAGCAGTTCTGCGTTACGCACTATTTTTATACCTTTTTTTAAAGATTCAGCTTCTTTTTTGGGAGGATTTTCTTTTATGTGTGGAATCGTCGGTTTTACGGGGCGCGAAAACGCGCTTCCGATTTTGATTAAGGGTTTATATAGCTTGGAATACCGCGGGTATGACTCTGCGGGTATCGCAGCGTTTACAAAGGATGGTTTGCGTGTGGTTAAAACACGCGGCCGAATTGCCAATTTGGAGGAAAAAATCCGTGAGGAGGGTGACTTGTATTGCACCTGCGGTATTGGACACACCCGTTGGGCAACGCATGGTGAGCCGTCCGACCGTAACTCACATCCACATCTGGGCGGACGCGACGGCAAGGGCAAGGTGGCGGTTGTCCACAACGGTATTATTGAGAATTATAAGGAGCTGCGCGAGCGGCTGGAGACGCACGGCTATACCTTCCAGTCGGAGACAGACACCGAGACGGTTGCGCATCTGGTGGATTATCTGCACACGGGTAAGCAAGAGGATTTGGCCAAAACTGTACTGGCTGCGGTGCAGCGCATTCGTGGATCGTATGCACTGGGTGTAGTGTCGATGGATAATCCGGAGGAAATCGTTGCAGCACGGCGCGATAATCCGCTTATTATCGGTGTGGGAGATGGCGAGAATATGATTGCGTCCGACATCACTGCGATTATCGGACGTACCAAGAATTATATTATTCTGGATGACAACGAAGTGGCCATTGTTCGACCGGATAGCGTTGTTGTGATGAACGAGTTTGGCGACACCGTGGAAAAAGCTGTGCAGACCGTGAGCTGGGATATGTCTGCTGCAGAAAAGGGCGGCTATCAGCATTTCATGCTCAAGGAGATTATGGAGCAGCCCAAGGCGGTAGCGGACACTGTTAAGCCGCGTATCCAGAACAATGCAGTTGTGTTTGAAGATAACGGTTTGACCGATGAGCGCCTGCGGGATATTGAAAATATCCACATCGTTGGCTGTGGTTCGGCGCTGCACGCAGGTATGGTGGGAAAGCGTGTGATTGAGGCGATGTGCCGTATCCGCTGCACTGCGGAGGTTGCTTCCGAATTTCGATATGAGAATCCGATTATTGGTAAAAAAGATTTGTGCATTGTCATCAGCCAATCGGGTGAGACCGCGGATACGCTTGCGGCTATGCGCATGGCAAAGCAGGCGGGGGCGTTTACGGTTGCAATCGTCAATGTTGTATCGTCTACCATTGCGCGCGAAGCGGACGGTGTGCTGTACACTTGGGCGGGGCCGGAAATTTCGGTTGCAACGACCAAAGCGTATTCCGCGCAGTTATCCGCATTGTATCTGATCTCCGTGAAAATCGCCCGTACGCGTGGCCTGATTTCCATTGGAGATGAGCGAGCGTTGTGCGCGGAACTGCAGCGCCTGCCTGACTGTATTGAGAAGGCACTTGCGTGTCAAGAGGATATGCAGCGTATCGCTACATTGTACGCCAACCGGCCGAGCGTGTTCTTTCTGGGACGAGGGTTGGACTATGCGGCAGCGCTTGAAGCGTCGCTCAAGCTCAAGGAGATTTCATATATTCATTCGGAAGCGTATGCGGCGGGTGAGCTCAAGCACGGTACGATTTCTCTGATTGAGCAAGGGACGCTGGTTGTCGCACTGGCGACGCAGCCGGCACTGTTTGAAAAAACCGTTTCCAATATCCGCGAGGTTGTGTCCCGCGGTGCCGTGGTCGTGCTCGTGACGACTGACGATTTTACTGGGGATGAATCAGTTTGCCAGCATATTATCCGCTTGCCGAAGTGTCTGTACGAATTTTCTGCTTCGCTTTCGATTATTCCGATGCAGCTTTTGGCATACTATGTTGCGGTGGAGCGAAATTGCGATGTCGATAAGCCGCGAAATTTGGCAAAATCAGTCACGGTTGAATAAATACAGGGGGATTAGGCAATCATCACAAAAATGAATCGGTTATTTTGGGGCAAAACAGTAGAATTAACAAAAATTTCTTGACATTTCCAGAAGTATCGCATATAATGAGTCTTGACATGAGAAATGGTTACAAAATGCTTTCATCCGCGCCGTTGTCCGATGAGACGCTATGCCGTATGGCACAGCAGGGAGACGGTTCGGCGGCGGAGAACTTGGTCAAACGATATACCCGTCTGGTGAAAACCTGTGCGCGTCCTTATTTTCTGGTGGGGGCGGATGCAGAGGATTTGATACAGGAGGGGATGCTTGGGCTGATGAAAGCAATGCGTGAATATGACGAGTCAAAGGGGGCGCCGTTCGGAGCCTTTGCAAAGCTGTGTGTGATGCGGAAAATTTTTTCTGCGGTGCGCGCTGCCTCTTCACTCAAGCATGATCCGCTCAACCGTTCTGTGTCAATCGATCGACCTCTGTTTGAGGACCTTGCGGAATCGCACACCCGGGTTACGGCACCGATTGGTGATCCAGAATCGCTGGTGATCGGCAACGAGGAGAGGGAGGAGTTGATTCGTCAGCTCTACTCGCTGTTGTCTGAATTTGAGGCGAGGGTTTTGACATTGTTTCTGGACGGCTTATCCTATGAGGAGATGTCGGAAGCACTGCAAAAACCGATCAAGTCTGTGGATAATGCCATCCAGCGCATTAAGCGAAAATCGGCAGCTATCAAACCCCAATAGGCGTTTGCAGGCGGGAAGGCCTGTGCGCATATAATTTCAGTTTCCCGAGGGAACGGTATCAAAGAGAGGTAAAAACCATGTACGAAGACAAGACTTTAGTATGCAAGGAATGCGGTAAGGAATTTGTGTTCACTGCAGGCGAGCAGGAGTTCTACGCAGAGCGCGGCTTCCAGAATGAGCCGCAGCGCTGCAAGACCTGCCGTGATGCGCGCAAGAATGCGGCTCGTGGCCCGCGTGAGTACTTCACCGCTACCTGCGCTGCTTGCGGCGGCGAGGCTCGTGTTCCGTTTGAACCCAAGTCTGACCGTCCGGTATATTGCAGCGAGTGCTTCGCGAAGATGCGCGAGCAGGGCTGAAAATAGTTGACAGAAGGGTGTCCGGCCGTATTGCCGGACACCCTTTGTGTATCTGCTGAGTTTATCAGAAAATGGTGATTTTTTTAGATTTGTGATTGAAATATGTGTATTTTTGCGGTATACTGATAACTAATAAAAATATATGGAGGTCTATCATGGCTGCGATTACAAAAAAGACCACGATTGGCGAGGTGCTCAACCGCAATCTGGATACGGCAAAGTTTTTCATGGAAATTGGTATGCACTGTCTCGGCTGCCCCGCTTCTCAGGGTGAGAGCATTGAGGAAGCCTGCATGGTACACGGCACCAATGCAGATGAGCTGGTTGCGAAGCTGAACGCTTTTCTGGGTGAATAAGAGCAAAACCGGGCCGGCAAACGCCGGCTCTGTTTTTTTGGGTGAAGTATGGAAAGTATGGTTTTAACGCCGCGGCTCGCCTGTCTGGCATCGCTTGTCCCGCAGGGGGCAAGACTTGCGGATATCGGCACGGATCATGGCAAACTGCCGGTGTCCTTACTGTTGGCAGGAAGAATTGCTGCCGCGATTGGTTCGGATATTGGTGAGGGTCCGCTGGCACATGCCGCGCGTAATGCGTCGGAACACGGAGTGTCCCTGTCTCTGCGGCTGGCTGCGGGTCTGGATGCTGTGCAGCCACAGGAATGTGATACGGTCAGCATTGCCGGAATGGGAGGACAGACCATCGCGGAAATATTGGCGGCTGCGCCCTGGTGTGAACGGGGACAGCATTTGCTGTTATTGCAGCCGATGACAATGGTCTATGAGCTGCGGCAATGGCTATGGGCGCATGGCTACGCCATCGAGCGTGAAACACTGTGCCGGGAGGACCGGCGACAGTATGTGGTGCTGTCGGTCCACGGTGGTGCAGAGAGCAAGCAGTTGCCATTGTGGCAGTGCGCATTTTCGCCTGCTTTACTGCGCGCAGATGGAGCGAAGGAATATTTACAGGCATTGCTGATGCGCGAAAACCGTGCGTTGGAAGGCATGCAGCGGGCAAGTGAAATAGACAAAGCGCGTGTGGATGCACAGCGCCGTCTGGTTTTGGAAATAAAACAGGCATTGGAGGGATTGCGATGAGTACGGTACAGGAAATCTTAACATTTTTGGAGGGCTTTGCGCCGCCGGAGCTGGCAGAGCATTGGGATAATGTAGGGCTGCTATGCGGAGACCGTCATCAGACGGTCACTGCGGCGCTGTGTGCGCTGGATATCACTGAGCAGGTGGTGAACGAGGCGGTGGAGTATGGTGCGCAGCTGGTTGTGGCGCATCATCCGGCCATCTTCACCTCGGTTAGCCGTGTGACAACGGACGATTCGACCGGTCGCGTATTGCACGCGGCAATCAAGCACGATATTGCGCTCATCTGCATGCATACCAATGCGGATAGTGCGTGGGGTGGTGTCAATGATGCGCTGGCTGCTGCATTGTTTCTGACCAATGTGATCAACATGGAAGCAGGGGACAATCGTATGCTTGGTCGTGTGGGAGATTTGCCACGCGAAATGCAGCCTCGGGAATTCGCTGTCTATGTAAAAGAGTGTCTGCGTGCGGGCGGTGTTCGATTCTGTGATGGCGGTCATGCCATTCACCGCGTCGCAGTTGGCGGTGGCGCTTGCGGTAAGATGATGGATGATGCGCTGGCAAAGGGCGCAGATGCGTTCGTCATTGGAGATTGCAGCTATGATTTAATGCAGCGTGCACAGTCTCTAGGGCTGACGCTGGTCGACGCGGGGCATTTTCCGACAGAAAACCCGATTGCTGCCGTTTTTGCCGAGCAGATTGTCGGCGCGTTCCCGCAGGTGCGGACTATGGTTTCCGAACGCCATGCCGACTGTATCGAATTTGTTTAAGGAAGGTTCAATATGCCATTAGATGCCATTTGCCTTGGGGCAGTGACGCATGAATTAAATGATACGCTGGCGGGCTGCCGTGTGGAAAAGGTTTATCAGCCCGACCGCGATGAGATCGTACTGCAAACGAGAGGGCAGGGCGGCGCAAAGCGCCTGTTAATTTCTATTGCAGCCGGTGCGGCACGCGTGCACTTTATTGACGCGGCGCGTGAAAATCCGGCCGCGCCGCCGATGTTCTGCATGCTGCTGCGCAAGCATGTGCAGGGGGCGAAGATTGCGGCGATTGTGCAGCCTTCGGTCGAGCGCATGCTGACGATTGAGCTGGACACCACCGATGAAATGGGTGTGCCCTGCAAAAAACACCTGATCTGCGAACTGATGGGAAAACACTCGAATGTTATTTTATGCGGTGAGGACAATCGTATTATTGATGCCATGCGCCGTATCGACGGAGATCTGTCCGGCAAACGGCAGGTGTTGCCCGGCTTGTTTTATCGTATGCCGCCTGCGCAGGATAAGCATGATCCGTTTACGTTGTCCGGTACGGGGCTGGCCGCTGCGGTGATGCAGGCGGATGGAGAACAGACGCTGGATCGTTTTCTGCTCGGTCAGCTTTTAGGCTTTTCGCCGCTGTTGTGCCGGGAGCTAAGTTATCGCGCGACCGGCGATGCTGCGGCACGGATCGGCATGTTGTCATCTGCCCAGCGGGAACGTTTGGGGCAGGTGTACGATGACTTCATCGCATATATACAGGAAAAACGGTGGAAACCGTTTTTGCTTACCAAAGTAGAAAACGATGCGGTATTTGATTTTACCTTTCTGCCGGTGACGCAGTATGAAGGTTTAATGGCTGTTTCACAGGCGGATAGCTTTTCTACGTTGCTTGCGGCATTTTATGAGAAAAAGGGAAAAATTGAGCGTATGGTGCGCCGTTCGTCTGACCTGCATAAGACGGTCACCAATGCGCGTGACCGTCTGGCGCGCAAACTGGCAGCGCAGCAGAAGGAACTGGACGCGACGCAGAACCGCGAGCAGTATAAACACATGGGCGATCTGATTACTGCAAATCTATACCAGTTGGAAAAAGGCATGAACAAGGCGACTGTGGTGGATTACTACGCCGAGGATTATCCGGAGGTGGAAATTGAGCTGGATGTGCGCCTGACACCGCAGCAAAATGCGCAGCGGTATTTCAAGCTGTATAATAAGGCGAAAACAGCGGAGAGCGTATTGACACAGCAGATTGAGCAGGGTAAGGCTGATTTGGACTATCTGGAAAGCGTCTTGGTCGCGTTGGGAGAGGCGGAAAGCGAACGCGACCTATCTCAGTTGCGCGAGGAACTGACACAGACGGGTATTCTCTCCAGCAAGCAGACGCGCAACAAAAAGCTGCGTGCCAAGCCTGTGCAGGCCAAGCCTTTCCACTATCGCACGAGCGACGGTTTTGAGGTGTTTGCCGGGAAGAATAACCTGCAAAATGATTTGCTTACGCTTAAAACTGCGTTTAAGAGTGATATCTGGTTTCATACGCAAAAAATTCATGGTTCACACGTGATTCTGGTCACGGATGGACGGGAACCGACGGATCGAGCGATGACCGAGGCTGCGATGATTGCGGCATATCACTCCAAGGCACGGCAGTCCTCTCGGGTACCGGTGGATTATACGCCGGTGCGGCAGGTAAAGAAGCCGACGGGTGCAAAACCGGGGATGGTGATTTATCATGTCTATCAGACCGCCTATGTAACGCCGGACGAGACAGCGATCGAAAAACTTCGCGTGGAGTAATCTATGCGTAGAGGATATCATGCGTATTGGATGAAGAGAGATACTGGAAAAAGTGTCTCTCTTTTTTGTTGTAATTTTATAGTTTTGTACGGTGTATTCTTGCGAGATACTATTTACTTTGTCCGCTCAAAATGATAGAATAAAGCAAAATACAGTGTATGCCACTGTCAATAAAAGGAGGAAACTCTATGAAAAGTAAGTTCAGGATTGCTGTGGTCGCAGCGGTTGCGGCTATCGGATTGACAGCAACCGCAGGGGCTGCAAGTTTTGACCATTGTGCGGATCAGCTCAAGGATCTGGGCTTGTTCCAAGGCACGGCACAGGGCTATGAACTGGATCGGGCGCCGACCCGTGCGGAAGCGGCAACTATGCTGGTCCGCCTGCTGGGTAAGGAAGAGGAAGCGAAAGCGCTGGATTATACTGCACCGTTTACCGATCTTGCTGGTTGGGAAAAGCCGTATGTACAGTATTTGTATGATAACGGTCTGACCACAGGTGCGACTGCGACCACGTTTGAGCCGGAACAGGGATGCTCTGCTCAGATGTATACGACGTTCCTGCTTCGCGCTCTCGGCTACAGCGATACAGCGGGCGGTGACTTCACTTATGCACAGGCAATATCCTTTGGCGAATCGCTCGGTTTGGTAGATTATGCAAACTGCAATCAGGATAACTTCCTGCGCGATCATGTTGCGGCAATGAGTCTGACAGCACTGGATACGCCGGTAAAGGGCGATGAGAACGCCGTGCTGCTGCAAAAGCTGGTAGACGACGGAGCGGTTGACGCGAATAAAGCAAGCGGTCTGCTGACGTTTTTTGACCGCTATGCGTCCTATACGGACGCATCCTCCAAGATGAATGATGCAGCGAAGATGGATATGACCGCAAATATTGCGGCGGATGTGTCGATGGGCGATACCAAGATCATGGATTTGACAATGCCGCTTAACATGAAGGTGGATGCCAATCCGGAAAATATGGACCAGTCCAAGATTGCGATGACCGGAAAGATGAAGATCAACATCGATGAGTCATTGGTTGGTCAGGACGCACAGAACACGATCGATCAGGATATTGCATATTACTATACGGATGGCGTGTACTACGTCAACATGGGTGACCAGAAGTTCAAAATGAATATGTCAGTGGAAGATGTGATGGCGCAAATGGGCAATTTGACCGGTATGCAGTCTTCCGAGCCGCTTTGCCTGATCGAAGCGATTGACCAATCCGGCAGCGACATGACGGTTACCTACTCTTCCTCGGGGATGAATGCGCTGGTCAATTCTGTTCTGGCAAACATGGGTATGGATATGAGCACCATGGGTGCACAGATCAATTTCGAAGATATCTCCTCCAAGGTTACCATTTCCAATGGTGATATTAAGAATATGAACTTGGCTATGAAGATGTCAATGACTGCGGAAGGACAGAGCATGGCTCTAAATATGACGATGGATTGCGCGGTAAACGGATTGGGTGACAGCGTTCAGATTACTCTGCCGAGCGATTTGGATACTTACGTCGATATGATCGGCGGCACGACTGCACTGATCGGCGGCGTGGATGAACCTGCGGCTTAAGCTGTAGGAGGCCATGAAAGAAAAACCGGAACGGAAAATCCGTTCCGGTTTTTTTAGTGTAGTTGCTTCATTAAGGCCTTCATTTTTTGTGCGGAGCTTTGCAGTTTACCAAGTTCATCGGTGGACAACGGAATATCCAGCACGGCTTCCACGCCGTTTTTTCCCACGATAGACGGCAGGCCGAGGCAGATGCCGTCAACGCCGTAGTGACCTTGAATCATCGAGGAAACGGGAAGCACGGAATGTTCGTCGCGGACGATGGCTTCCGCAATGCGGCGCACTGCCATGCCGATGCCGTAATAAGTGGCACCCTTGCTTTCGATAATGGCATAGGCGGCGTCACGCACGTCCTCATAAATTTGACGCAGCATAGAGGTGGGGTCCGTGATGCCGGTGATACGGCAGTAGTCATCCAGATCGACGCCGGAAATATTGGCGCTGGACCAGACAGCAAGTTCGCTGTCACCATGCTCGCCGATGATGAAAGCATGCACGTTGCGGCTGTCTACACCGAGTTTCTGCCCCACGAGATATTTGAGACGCGCGGTATCCAATACCGTGCCCGAGCCGATGACATGTCCGGCCGGGAGGCCGGAAAGCTGCTGCGCCATGCAGGTGAGCACATCTACTGGATTGGAGACAATGAGCAATACCGCGTTTTGATTGACTGCGGTTAGCTGTTCCATGATGGAGGATAGGATCACGCGGTTGCGGTTGAGCAATTCTATTCGTGTCTCACCGGGCTTTTGGTTGGCGCCGGCCGCGATGATGATTAACCCACATTCCGCAAGGTCAGCATATTTGCCGGCACGCACAAAGCATGGTTTGGCAAAGGAAACGCCATGGTTGATATCGGCGGCTTCACCTTCCGCCTTTCTGTGATTCATGTCTACCAGAACGACTTCCGAGAACAATCCGGAAACCGCTAAAGTATAGGCGCAGGTAGCACCGACAAAGCCAACTCCGATTACGCCGCATTTTTGCATGTTGGTCAATATGGACACACCCTTTCTTTTTGGGTAGTATGTCCGTTTCCTGTTGGAAAAAACACGAATCTATGATAAGATATATTATATCGAAGTGATTTAAGGAGCGTATGAAAATGAAACAGTGGTTTCGTACTGCATTGGCCGGGGCATTGCTGGCCAGCTCGTTGGTGATTTCGGCTGCCGCCTCGGATTATACCGCGTGCGCCGATCATCTGAAGAATCTTGGGTTGTTTCAGGGAACCACGCAAGGATATGAGTTGGATCGCGTGCCAACGCGTGGTGAGGCGGCAGCAATGCTGGTGCGTTTGCTGGGAGAAGAACAGAACGCATTGACGCTGGAATATTCCGCGCCGTTCACCGATTTGCAGAACTGGGAAAAGCCTTATGTGCAGTATTTATATGATATTGGGGCAACCACGGGCATATCGGCAACGAATTTTGCGCCGAACGCGCCTTGCACCGCGCAAATGTATGCAGCATTCGTCCTGCGTGCCCTTGGATATACCGAGGCGAACGGGGATTTTGGCTATGCCGATGTGGATGACTTTGCGCAGCAAATTGGGTTGTATGAAGCAGCGGTTATCGACACAGAGGATTTTCTGCGTGACGATGTTGCGGCTGCAAGCTATACTGCGCTTTCATTGATCCCAAAGGGCGAGGAGCAAACACTTCTGGAACAGTTGGTCGAACATGGTGCAGTGGACGCGCAGACGGCAAAACCGTATCAGACGTTGTTCAGCACTTACGCGCAGTATCGTGTGGCGACCGAAAATATGCTGACATTGGAGCAGTTTTCTGTGCGCGGCGGATTAGAGGCGATGCTGTCGGAGGAAGGAAAGCAAAGCCTGACCGTGCGGACAGAGGACTATACTACAGTAAACCGTGTAGACGGCACGGCGATTACCGAGGGCAATATTACTTTGGAGGCGTCGAGCGTGGACGCATATTCGCAGAGCTATTCTATGGATGCAGCGGAGCAAACAGGCGATATTCGCGCCGCGTTGTTGCATGGATATGATGTGGTGCCGCTGGCTTATGTGGATACATTGAATCGGTCAGGGAGCGATTGGACGTTCTCGTTTGCTGATCTGCCTGCTCAATATGAAGGATGCTTGTGGGCGTTGCCGCAGGCCGGTATTGTGTTAGAGCAGGCAGGAGATGCTGTGCTGCTGCAAACTGTGCAGAATGGGCGTATTGCATCGCAGACATTGCGTGTTGAGTTTTCACAAGATAATGTAGAGCTCCAGGCGGTTCTGACCGGAGAGATGGAAGGGACTCGTTAAAGCTATTGGAAAAAGAACAAAACCGTCGGACAGCAGGAGAAAGTCCTTGCTGCCCGACGGTTTTGTTTGTGTGAATAAGCACCCCATCGACCGACAGGGTGCTTATGTTAGAGTTTACTGCTTACTCTTGATGTATTCATCCATCGCTGCGGCAGCGCGCTTGCCAGCGCCCATGGCGAGGATAACGGTTGCTGCACCGGTGACAGCGTCGCCGCCAGCAAATACGCCTTCCTTAGACGTGATACCGTGCTCGTCGTCTGCAATGATGCAGCCCTTGCGGTTGGTGTCTAGACCAGGCGTAGTGTGACGGATCAGCGGATTCGGTGTGGTGCCGATTGCTGCGATGACACAGTCCAGATCCAGTGTGAACTCACTGCCCTCAACCGGTACCGGACGGCGGCGACCGGATTCATCCGGCTCGCCCAGCTCCATCTGCTGGCACTTTAGGCCGGTCACATTGTAGTTTTCATCCACCAGCACTTCGAGCGGTGCGGTCAGGAACTTGAACACAACGCCTTCTTCCTTGGCGTGATGAATTTCTTCCAAACGCGCGGGCAATTCATTTTCAGAACGGCGGTAAACGATGTAAACATCATCTGCCCCCATGCGCTTGGCACAACGGGCCGCATCCATTGCGACGTTACCGCCGCCCACGACTGCAATCTTGCGCGCGTGGAAAATCGGGGTTTCAGCGTCGTTCTGATAGGCCTTCATCAGGTTGATGCGAGTCAGATATTCGTTAGCGGAATACACACCGTTGGCGTTCTCGCCCGGCACACCCATAAAGGTCGGCAGGCCGGCACCCGAACCGACAAAAATCGCTTCATAGCCGTCCTCAAACAGTTCGTCGATGGTCTCAGAACGACCGACTACAAAGTTCAGCACAAACTCAACGCCAAGGTCTTTGAGCGTGTCGATTTCCTTCTGTACAATCTCCTTAGGTAGGCGGAACTCCGGAATACCGTACATCAGCACGCCGCCTGCGATGTGCAGTGCCTCAAATACGGTCACTTGATAGCCCATGCGCGCCAGATCGCCCGCGCAGGTTAGACCTGCAGGGCCAGCGCCGATAATTGCACACTTATGACCATTGGGAGCCGGCTTTGATGCTTTTTCTTCACCGTGTGCACGCGCATAGTCTGCGACAAAGCGTTCCAAGCGACCGATAGCGACCGCTTCACCCTTGATGCCGCGCACGCACTTCTGCTCACACTGCGTTTCCTGCGGGCATACACGGCCGCATACAGCCGGTAGGGCAGAGGTCTCTTTGATTTTGGCGGCAGCCTCGAGGAACTTACCCTCGGCGACCAGCGCGATAAATTCGGGGATTTTAACCTGTACCGGGCAGCCGGAGATGCAGGGCTTATGCTTGCAATTGAGGCAGCGCTGCGCTTCTTCAATCGCCATTTCCGGCGTATAGCCGAGCGTCACTTCATCGAAATTCTTATTGCGTACGTTCGGCGCCTGCTCGGGCATGGGTACTTTATTTGGATTCATATTCGCCATTGTTACTTGACCTCCATCTTGAACAGGTTGCAGTGTGCCTCGCGGCGCTCTACCGCCTGCTTTTCCTGTGCCTTGTACATCGCACTGCGGCGCATTGCACTGTCAAAATCGACAAGATGGCCGTCAAAGTCTGGACCGTCAACGCAGGCGAATTTGGTTTCGCCGCCGACTGTCAGGCGGCAGCAGCCGCACATGCCAGTGCCATCTACCATAATGGTGTTCATGGAAACGATAGTTTTGATGCCGTAGGGACGGGTGGTCTCAGCAACGAACTTCATCATGATCATCGGGCCGATGGCGATGACGGCGTCATACTGGTTACCTGCGTCAATCAGTTCTTTGAGCACCTCGGTAACAAGCGCCTTGCGGCCGTTCGAGCCATCGTCCGTCACAATATACAAATTGGTGGAGGCAGCTCGCATCTCGTCCTCTAGAATAATGATGTCCTTGTTGCGGAAGCCTGCGATCAGGTCAACTTCACAGCCCATTTCGTGCAGTTTCTTCGCCTGCGGATAGGCGATTGCGCAGCCCAAGCCGCCGCCGACTACGGCAACTTTCTTCAGGCCTTCCAGTTCGCTTGCCTTGCCCAGTGGGCCGACAAAGTCGTGCAGGCAGTCGCCCTCGTTCAGAGCGCCCAGCGCAATAGTGGTTGCGCCGACCTCCTGAAAAATAATCGTGACTGCACCCGTCTCACGGTTATACTCCGCAATTGTGAGCGGGATACGCTCTCCATCCTCGCTGACGCGCAGAATGATGAATTGGCCCGGCTCAGCCTTACGCGCCACGTGCGGCGCGTCAATCACCATCAGCTTGGTGTTCGCGTTCAGCGTCTGCTTTTTCAAAATCTGATACACTAAATTTCGTACCTCCTTGCGTTTATCGCATCGAACACATCTATTATACTGTTTATAGGGACTGAACGCAAGGAGAAATCCGAACGGAAAGACAGATGTTTTCGCCTGAAAGACAGTGCAAATTAGTAATTCAGCACAATACTATCGCCGGAAACAAAGCCCTGACACGGACCGTAGCGTACAGCATGCCAATCCGCTTGACGGCCGAGTACCACGAGCTGCGCGCCGCACGGCACACTGCCGACGATTGCTGCGTGGGGGGAGGGTTTGTCATAGATGGAGATAACGCCCGAAAGAGATTCGGCGGTGGCGGTTGTACCGTGCGGATGTCTGACGGACGATTGTATGGATGGGAGAGGATATGTATGGTAACGCATGGAAATGACCTCCTACAAAATAAGGTATTGTCAAGCTATGCGAGGCGGCTGAAAAAGGTCACAGTGCAAATTTGTTGTGGATATGACGAAAAGCGATGTGATATTTGTTGGGTTTTTGCTGATTTAGAGGTTGAATTTTTAAACAGGCCCATGTATAATGAATCTTGTTTGAAATGCCCGGTCCACAAGGCCGGCGATTAGGAGGAGAGAAGACAATGAAAAAGTTTTCTATTGCGATGCTGAGCATGCTTTTGGCAGGCTCGATGCTGCTGACCGGATGCGGTGGCAACAATGCACAGACACAGACTACGGATAATGGTCAGGGCGAGAGCAATGCAGCCCAAACCGGTACGGATTACAAGCTGGCTGTGGACGGTACGCTGACCATGGCAACCAATGCGTTCTTTGAGCCGTATGAGTACTACGAGGGCGAAGAGATTGTCGGTATCGACGCTGAGGTTGGCAAGGCAATTGCGGATAAGCTCGGTTTGAACTTTGCCATTTCTGATATGGAGTTTGATTCGATTATCACCGCGGTTTCGTCCGGCAAGGCGGATATGGGTATGGCGGGTATGACGGTTACCCCGGACCGTGAGAAGAATGTGAACTTCTCGCAGACCTATGCAACCGGTGTGCAGTCCATCATTGTTCCGGAAGGCTCCGACATTGCTTCTCCGGACGATCTGGCAGGTAAGAAGATCGGCGTGCAGCAGGGTACTACAGGCGACCTGTACTGCACCGATGACTTCGGCGAAGATGCGATGAGCCGTTACAGCAAGGGTACGGACGCTATCATGGCGCTGACGCAGGGCAAGATTGACTGCGTTGTTATCGATAACGCACCGGCGCAGAAGTATGTGGAAGCGAACGAGGGTCTGAAGATTCTGGATACCGCCTATGCGGAAGAGGATTATGCAATCGCGTTTGCCAAGGATAATACTGCGCTCAAGGATGCGGTTGATGCTGCACTGGGTGAACTGATTGCAGACGGTACCGTGCAGTCGATCATTGATAAGTATATCACGGCGGACTAAGTGAGCAAACAAGCTGTGGGGACGGCCTGCAATGGCCGCCCCCTCTGCGCATTTTCATAAATAAAAAGGGGGATTGTGCCGGTGTCAGAATTTATCCAATGGTTTCAGGAGCAGTTTTATCAGACCTTTATTGAGGGCGACCGGTGGTACATCTATTTTGCCAAGGGTCTTGGCACAACGCTGGAGGTTACGGTCGGCGCGCTGATTCTCGGTGTTGTAATTGGTGTATGTATTGCGATCATTCGCTCGGCATATGATTCGCAGCGTGTGCATTGGCGCGGTCTGGGCGGCATACTGCTTGGGCTGGGCAACCTTGTTTGTAAGGTGTACCTGACAGTCATTCGCGGTACGCCCAGCACGGT
Source organism: Candidatus Agathobaculum pullicola (assembly GCA_019115085.1). Lineage (GTDB taxonomy): Bacteria > Bacillota > Clostridia > Oscillospirales > Butyricicoccaceae > Agathobaculum > Agathobaculum pullicola. The sequence continues at coordinate 31,986 of DXEF01000018.1, forward strand.
GCAGCTCCTGATTATGTACTTTATTATTTTTGGTTCTTCGCAAAATATGATTGCGGCGGCTATTATCTCCTTTGGCGTCAATTCCGGTGCTTATGTGGCGGAAATTGTGCGTTCTGGTATTATGTCAATCAATAAGGGGCAGATGGAGGCAGGCAGGTCGCTGGGACTGAATTATGCGGCCACGATGCGTTATGTCATCATTCCGCAGGCGATCAAGAACATTCTGCCAGCGTTGGGCAATGAACTCATTACGCTGCTGAAGGAGACTTCAATTTGTACAGTCATCGGTCTGATGGATTTGACCAAGGGTGCAATGATTGTACAGAGCCGTACCTATGCGCCTTGGATGCCGTATCTTTCGATTGCAGTCATCTATTTGGTCATGGTACTGATCCTGACCAAGCTGCTCGGTATTCTGGAAAGGAGGCTGCGCGCAAGTGATCAGCGTTAAAAATCTACACAAATCCTTTGGCGATCACAAAGTTCTCATCGGCGTAAACGAGCATATTGAGAAGGGCGAAAAGGTGGTTATCATCGGGCCGTCCGGCTCGGGAAAGTCAACCTTCCTGCGCTGCCTGAACCTGCTGGAAGAGCCGACGAGCGGTGAGATTGTTTTTGAGGGGCAGAATATTACCTCGAAGCAGACGGATATCAACTTGGTGCGCCGTAAAATGGGTATGGTGTTCCAGCAGTTTAATCTCTTTCCGCACCTGACGGTGAAAGAGAATATCAAGCTCGCTCCTGTTAAACTCAAGGTGATGACGGATGCCCAAGCGGATAAGCGTGCCATGGAGCTGCTTGCACGCGTCGGATTGCCGGACAAGGCGGACAGCTATCCGATTCAGCTTTCCGGCGGCCAGCAGCAGCGTATTGCTATTGCGCGCGCGCTGGCGATGAATCCGGATGTAATGCTCTTTGACGAGCCGACTTCGGCGCTTGACCCGGAGATGGTCGGTGAGGTGTTGGAGATTATGAAAGAGCTGGCGGATGACGGTATGACCATGGTCGTGGTGACACATGAAATGGGCTTTGCCCGTGAAGTGGGTACTCGGGTGCTATTCATGGATGGCGGCAATATTGTCGAGCAGAATGAGCCGAAAGCATTCTTTGAACATCCGCAAAATCCGCGTCTGAAAGACTTTTTGTCCAAAGTGCTGTAAGAATCAAAAAAGCGGACGGTGAAAACCGTCCGCTTTTTATACAAAAATAACCTTGACGAATTGTAGAAAAACATGGTATAATAAAACGCTTACAAAATCGTGGAAGAAGTCCCGATTCCTAACTATATGTTAGCACGGTCTGCAAGAGAATGCAAGGCCAAAAACAATATTTTCGCAACGCCGCCGGGCGTATCAACACCAACACAGCCGAAAGAAACGGAGTGATCAAAGCACATGAAGGTGAAAGACGTACAGCACGGCAAAACCACACGAAAGAGCTTTGCGCGCATCAATGAGATTTTGGAGATGCCCAATCTGATTGAGGTGCAGAAAAAGTCGTATCAGTGGTTCCTCGATAAGGGACTGCGTGAGGTTTTTGCCGACACCGCGTCCATCACGGACTACACCGGCAACCTGGAGCTTTCCTTCCTCGACTATTCGATGAATGAGGATCCGAAGTACAGCGTGGAAGAGTGCAAGGCGCGAGACGCCACATACGCTTCGCCCCTGAAGGTGCGCATGCGTCTGCGTAACAAGGAAACCGGTGAAATCAAGGAACAGGAAATCTTTATGGGTGATTTCCCGAAGATGACCGATTCCGCGACCTTCATCATCAACGGCGCAGAGCGCGCCATCGTATCTCAGCTGGTTCGTTCGCCCGGCGTGTACTACGGTAAAGAGTACGACAAGACTGACAAGATGATTCTGTCGGCAACGGTTATCCCGTACCGCGGCGCATGGCTGGAGTACGAAACCGACGCAAACGACGTGTTCTATGTCCGTATCGACAAAAACCGTAAGATTCCGATTACGAGCTTTATCCGTGCCATCGGCGTGAAGACCGATGCGGAAATCAAGGAGCTGTTCGGTGAGGATCCGCTGATTCTCGCGACACTGGATAAGGATCCGGCGCATACCTCGGATGAGGCGCTCATCGAGATTTACAAGAAGATGCGTCCGGGCGAGCCGCCCTCTGTCGAGTCGGCAACCAGCCTGATGGATGCAATGTTCTTTGATATGCGGCGCTATGACATTTCTGCGGTTGGTCGCTATAAGTATAATAAGAAGCTGGACATTGCCCGCCGCATTACCGGCCATAAGCTGCTGAGCACCGCGGTTGATCCGATGACCGGCGAGGTGTTGGCGGAAGAAAATGAGGTTCTGACTCGTGATAAGGCGCGTCTGCTGTCGCGTCGTGGCGTCAACCACGTGACGGTTGAGTCCGGTGAGGGTACGGCAGTTAAGGTGTTTGGCAACGGTATGGTCGACATCGGCGATTTCAGCGACTATACTGGTTTCTCAGCTGAAGAACTTGGTGTGAAGGAAAAGGTCCGTTTCTCTGTTCTCAAAGAGATTATTGATTCGGGTATTTCGGGCGAGGAGATGAAAAAGACCATTCTCACCCGTATGCACGACCTGATTCCGAAGACCATTATTGTTGACGATATGCTGGCATCAATTTGCTATCTGCTGGGTCTTGGCCATGGCATCGGCACGACCGACGATATTGACCATCTGGGCAATCGTCGTCTGCGCTGCGTAGGTGAGTTGTTGCAGAACCAGTTCCGCATCGGTTTCAGCCGTATGGAGCGCGTCATTCGTGAGCGCATGACCATTCAGGATCTGGATGTCGTAACGCCGCAGAGCTTGATTAACATTCGCCCTGTGACCGCGGCAATCAAGGAATTCTTTGGTTCCTCTCCGCTGTCGCAGTTCATGGACCAGAACAACCCGTTGGCAGAGCTGACGCATAAGCGCCGTATGTCTGCGCTGGGTCCCGGCGGTCTGTCGCGTGACCGCGCATCCTTTGAAGTACGTGACGTACACTATTCTCACTATGGTCGTTTGTGCCCCATTGAGACGCCTGAAGGTCCGAATATCGGTCTGATCTCTTATCTGGCGACTTATGCGCGCATCAATGACTTCGGATTTATTGAAGCGCCGTACCGCATCATTGACAAGGAACATGGGCGTGTAACCGATCAGGTGCAGTATATGACGGCCGATGTCGAGGACGAATATATCGTTTGTCAGGCGACTGAGCCGATTGATGAGGACGGCTATTTGCTTAATGAGCGTGTAACCTGCCGTATGCGTGACGAGTTCGTTGAGGTTGATCGTAAGGATGTTGACCTGATGGACGTTTCGCCCCGTATGATGGTTTCGGTTGCGACAGCGTTTATTCCGTTCCTCGATCACGACGACGCAAACCGCGCACTGATGGGTGCGAACATGCAGCGTCAGGCGGTGCCGCTGCTTAAGACCGAGGCACCTGTGGTTGCAACCGGTATGGAATATAAGGCTGCGGTTGACTCCGGCACGATTCCGCTGGCGGAGGGCGATGGTGTCGTTACCCGCGTAACCGCACGCGAAGTCATGGTTCAGTATGACAACGGTGAGGAAAAGACTTATCACCTGACCAAGTTCCTGCGTTCCAACCAGTCCACCTGCATCAATATGCGCCCGATCGTTGATTTGGGTGAGCGTGTCAAGAAGGGTGATGTGCTGGCGGACGGTCCTTCGACCGATAAGGGCGAGATTGCGCTCGGCAAGAACGCACTGATTGGCTTTATGACATGGGAAGGTTACAACTACGAGGACGCTGTTCTGCTCAATGAGCGTCTGGTGCGTGACGACGTTTATACCTCGATTCACATTGAGGAATATGAATCCGAATCCCGAGACACCAAGCTCGGGCCGGAAGAGATTACCCGTGATATCCCGAATGTCGGTGAAGACGCACTGCGCAACCTTGACGAGCGCGGCATCATCCGCGTAGGCGCTGAGGTACAGGCGGGCGACATTCTGGTCGGTAAGGTCACGCCCAAGGGAGAAACCGAGCTGACCGCGGAAGAGCGCCTGCTGCGCGCTATTTTTGGTGAGAAGGCGCGCGAGGTGCGTGACACTTCGCTGCGTGCGCCGCATGGCGAGAGCGGTATTGTAGTTGACGTGAAGGTATTCACCCGTGAAAACGGCGACGAGCTGAGTCCGGGTGTCAACATGGTAGTGCGTGTGTATATTGCGCAGAAGCGTAAGATTTCGGTCGGCGACAAGATGGCGGGCCGTCACGGTAATAAGGGTGTCGTTTCCCGTATTCTGCCGCAGGAGGATATGCCGTTCCTTGAGGATGGCCGTCCGCTCGATATCGTTCTGAACCCCTTGGGCGTTCCGTCGCGTATGAATATCGGTCAGGTGCTCGAAGTGCATCTGGGCTTTGCGGCGAAGAAACTCGGCTGGAAGGTTGAGACACCGGTATTCGATGGCGCAACGCTGGACGATATCAAGGAAACTTTGGTTGCCGCAGGTGTAGGTGAGGATGGTAAGAGCGTCGTTTACGACGGTCGTACCGGCGAGAAGTTTGACAACCGCGTAACCGTCGGCTATATGTACTACCTCAAGCTGCACCATCTGGTTGACGATAAGATTCATGCCCGTTCCACCGGCCCGTACTCTCTGGTTACGCAGCAGCCGCTCGGCGGTAAGGCGCAGTTCGGCGGCCAGCGCTTCGGTGAGATGGAAGTTTGGGCCCTCGAGGCGTATGGCGCAGCCTATACCTTGCAGGAAATCCTGACGGTTAAGTCGGACGATATTACCGGTCGTGTTAAGACCTACGAGGCAATCGTTAAGGGTCATAACGTGCCGCAGCCGGGTGTGCCGGAGTCGTTCAAGGTTCTGGTTAAGGAGCTTCAGTCGCTGTGTCTGGATATTCAGGTGCTCGACGAAAATATGGAAGTGATCGAACTTGCTGAGTACGATGAGGACGAAGCGGATTTCATCCGTCCGATGGAGCAGGCTGTTTCGGGCGCGGATGAAGAATTTGCTGCTGCCGGTTTTGGCATCAACGATGCTGAGGAAGGCGATACCGATCTCTTTGCACTGGATAGCGCCGTCGAGGATGGCGATGATGCCGTGGATGATTTTGATGATGGCCTGAGCGAGTAAGTGGGAAGGACAACAAAATCATCTGTGAATAGGGAAGGAGCATCTTAAAATATATGGGATATCATACGTTTAACGCCATTAAGATCGGTCTGGCCTCTCCTGACCTGATCCGTCAGTGGTCGTACGGTGAAGTAAAAAAGCCCGAAACCATCAACTACCGCACGCTCAAGCCGGAAAAAGACGGCCTGTTCTGCGAGCGTATCTTTGGCCCAACCAAAGACTGGGAATGTCACTGCGGCAAGTATAAAAAGGTCCGCTTCAAAGGTAAAGTTTGCGATAAGTGCGGCGTAGAAGTCACCCGCGCCAAGGTGCGCCGTGAGCGCATGGGCCATATTGAATTGGCCGCGCCCGTATCGCACATTTGGTATTTCAAGGGCATCCCGTCTCGTATGGGCCTGATTCTGGATATCAGCCCGCGCGTGCTGGAAAAGGTTCTGTATTTTGCAAACTATATTGTGATTGATCCGGGCGATACGCCGCTGATGAAGAAGCAGATTCTGACCGAGGCGGAGTACCGCGACATGCGTGAAAAGTACGAGGATGACTTCCGCGCCGGTATGGGTGCAGAGGCGATCAAGGAGCTGCTGGCAGAGCTGGATTTGGAACAGCTCTCCAAGGAGCTGACCGCGGAGCTGCGCGAGTCCTCTGGTCAGAAGCGTCTGCGCATCATCAAGCGACTGGAGGTTGTCGAGTCGTTCCGCCTGTCGCATAATCGTCCCGAGTGGATGATTATGGATGTGGTTCCGGTTATTCCGCCGGAGATCCGCCCGATGGTGCAGCTGGATGGCGGCCGCTTTGCAACCTCGGATCTCAATGACCTGTACCGCCGCGTCATCAACCGCAACAACCGCCTCAAGCG
>DXEF01000019.1 GCA_019115085.1 Candidatus Agathobaculum pullicola
CACGGTCTGCGTGCCGATCGCGTCGCCGCGCGCCGCCATGGAGACCAGCGCCTCAATGGTATGCGACGCAGTCTCCACCTCCGCCGCTTCACCCGAAATTTTCAGCTCGGTTCCCCGGCTGACGACCGAAACGCCCAGCTCCCGCTCGATCAGCTTAATATTCTCGTCAAACGCGCCGAAAACCGACATCAGCAGTTCGGTTCTCTCCACCTGTATTGTCTTTTCTATGGTTTGCACCTTGCTTTCCTTATTCTCTCCGTCTGTCGCTGTATGCTATGGCGCAGCCTCGTCCTCAGACGGCGGTTTTTCCGGAATCGTACTGTCATCCACCGCCTCAACACCGATTTGCTCGACTGCGTGTACGGTCATCTCCAGCACCGCCGCTCCGCCCTGTTCGGTGAGCGTTTCGCTGTGCTCTGTGACCGAACCGTCCATACCAGAGGCAATCTCCTCCAGTGCACGCGAGAGCATATCGACACGCAGCTCTTCCACCGTGGCAGTTTGCGGCTCACGCTCATAAAACACATAGGTCTGCACGACCAGCGACACCGGGAACACCACGCTGTCCGACAGGCGCAGCGTTCTGGTTTCTATTATTTTATCACAGGTTCCCCCGTCAATTCCACTCCCAATATATAAATTTAACCGGTGATTTCCCAAAACCAGTGCATACTGCCGCCGCACCTTGCCGGTGTATTCCTTGCTTTCGGTTTCCAGCGCGCGCGCGGCCGTCACTTGATGCACCGTATACGCCTCTACTTCGCCGCGTGCATGCGTCAGATGATAATTTCCATCCTCGCGGGTCGGAGGTACCAGTCCGCTGATAAGCGTATCACCCGTTTCGACCGCGTCGCCCGCCTGCACCATCGGCTGTCCCTCCAGAGCCTTCACGCTTTTTATGACGCCTTCTCGCGCAGCGACAACCTTGACGACTGCCTCCTGATCTATCTTTTCCTCGGGCGGCGTCACACCATAAGCCTCAATAGTCAGGCTGTTTCCGCGAAAGTTGAGCGACAAAAACGTCATATTCGGCTGCATGCCGAGCATGCTCCAGCGGATACTGCGCGTATCGAGCGAGCTGATGCGCGCACCGATATGCACCCCCAGTTCTTCCAGCTGCTGCATCACCTCCGCCTCATCCAGCGCGGGGTCAATATGCGCCTCAATCGACCAAATATGCGCGCACAGCACCCAGCAAAGCAGCACCAGCAGCACCAAACCGCCCCACAGCGCGGTGCGCGGCCGTAAGCGCGCCGCCCAAAACGGCATGCCGCGCCGCTGCACGATATGCACCCGACAACCTGTGCGCCCCATATACCGCCGCAGGGCACGAAAATCCGCAACCGACAGCGTGACATACATCTCATCCCACGCCGTTCGTTCCATCCGCCGCAGCATTAGACCTTTCTCGGCGCACAGATTGAGAAAGCGCGGCAGGCTTGCACCTGTCACACGCACGCGCACCTGTCCGCGCGCCAGACGCCAGAGCCGCGCAAGCATGATTCCATCCCCTTTCCGTTATCCCGCCGTCGTATACTCCACCGAAACGATTGTCCCGGTAACCGCCAGTTCGTCAAGCGAAAGCGCCGTCAGCTCCAGCCCCGCTCCCACGATACGCACCTCGCAGCCGCTGCATTTGACCCGCAGCAGCCCTTGCTCATATTCCTGAATACCGCGATGATTCTCCACTACCACACGGCTGTTACCGATGATTTCCACGCGCGGCCGGAAGCCATGCAGATCATCGATCAGCTCGCCCAACCCCTCATGCGCCATGTGCGTCCCTCCTCCGTTCGGGCTATTGTATGCGCCCACAGCATCAAACTTGACAGCGCCGCATATCCTGAGACATCGGAGGTGCGTGCATGAAGTTGTTTCTATCTCTGGCCTTATTTGCAGCGTTTCTGCTTTTTCCCGCCGCCTGTGCCAACGGTGTGCGCGACGGCCTTTCCCTGGCCGCCGGACAGGCGCTGCCCGCGCTGTTCCCCTTTTTTCTGGCAAGCGGCCTGCTGGTACGCAGCGGACTGGCGCAAGCGCTCGCCCGCCCCGCCGCACGCCCGCTCGCATGGCTGTACCGTCTGCCGCCTTCTGCCGCGCCTGCCGTCATTCTCGGACTGACCGGCGGCTATCCGGTTGGAACGGCGACCACAGCAGATTTGCTGCGGCAGGGTGCGCTTTCGCGCGATACCGCAGCGCGGGTCAATGCTTTCTGCAACTGCGCCAGCCCCGGCTTCTGCATCGGTCTTGCAGGTCTCGGCATTTTCGGCAGCGCACGGACGGGCGCCATGCTGTACGGCATCCACATACTGGCCGCACTGTTGACCGGCCTTCTTGTTGCGCGTCCGGCACAGCCCACAGTTGAAGATACCGTGCCATATACACCGGATGCCATGCCACGACAGAGCTTTTCCGCCATTTTTTGCGCTGCGGTGCAACAGGCGGCTGCCACTGCCCTGACCGTCACTGCCTTTCTGACCGTCTTTTGTGTGCTGCTGCGGCTGGTGCAGCCTGTTTTATCACATGTTCCTTACGGCACTGCATTCTCCGGCATACTGGAGCTGACCTCCGGTCTGGATGTGCTCCGCGCATTACCGCTGCCGGACGGCGTGAAGCTGACGCTCGCCTCCTTCCTGCTCGGCTTCGGCGGGCTGGCCGTACAGTTTCAAGCGCGCGCGTTGGCTGATCCTGTTGGTCTGCCCATGCGCGGATTTGCGGCCTGCAAACTGCTGCACGGTGCCATGGCAGCCGCGCTCACCGCACTGCTGACACGCATTTCCCCCACCGCACTCCCAGCTTTTGCCCCGGTGGACAAAGCGCTGCAGCAGCGCCACGATTCCGTTTTTTTCCTGATATTGCTTTTGATGTTGTTTACAATTTGGTCTGGAAAAAAAGCGAAAAATAAGATATAATGGGTCACAGAACATGAGATTGGAGTGACCTCACGCATGAAGCTGAAAAAGCTGCTGCGCAAGAATATGGAACCACGCTGTACTTATTGCTCACACGGCACACCGCTGGCTGACGGCCGGCGTATTGCCTGCCGCCGCCGCGGCGTGGTGGACGGCACAGACCATTGCCGTGCGTTCCGATATGACCCCCTGCGCCGTGTGCCGCCCAAGCCTGCGGCTTTGCGCGGCCATTTCACCGACACCGACTTCTCACTGGGGGATACCAATGAAAAATAATATACTACGAAACCGCTTCACAGCGCTTGGCCTGTGCTTCATTTTATTGTTTGCCGCTGTTCCACTGCCGCAGGCCTTTGCAGCGCCCGGGGAGGCGGACACGGTCTCGGATACCGCAGATACTGGCAGCGATACCGAAAGTACCGACACCCAAAGCACAGATACTGCCGGTCAAGCGGATAATACAAGCCTTTTTGCCGCCGCACCCGGTGCGCCCGCGCTCAACGCTCAGGCGGCGCTGCTCATCAGTCCGGACTCCGGTATGATTTTATACGAAAAAAATGCGGACGAGCGCCGCTACCCGGCTTCAACCACGAAAATCATGACGGCGCTGCTTACGCTTGAAAATGTGACCGATCTGAATGAAACAGTCACCGCCGAAGCCTCTGATTTTGAAAATGTCACCGCAGACAGCTCAAATGCAGACATCAAGCAAGGCGAACAAGTTACCGTCAAAGACCTGCTGTATGCACTGATGCTGCCCTCAGCCAATGAAGCAGCCTATATGCTCGCCCGTCACGTCGGCGGTACTTATGAAAATTTCGTCAATATGATGAACGAACGCGCCGCTGAGCTTGGCTGCACCGGTACCCACTTTTCCAACCCTTGCGGCCTGCACGAGGATGACCACTACTCCACCGCACGAGACCTCTACAAAATCGCCTATGAGGCCATGAAGGACGAAACCTTTGCCAACATCGTTAACACCGTACAGCACAAGATGGCAAAAACCAATATGCATGAGGAGCGTAAAATCTACACAACCAACATGCTGATTTTCAGTTCGTATGCTCCCTATGCTTATCCATACTGTCAGGGCATCAAAACCGGCCATACCTCGCAGGCGGGCAACTGTTTTGTCGGCTATGCGGAGTATGGCGATGCCAAGCTCTATTCGGTTGTACTGGGCTGTGATGACCAATCGGCCGAATATCCTGAAATTGCGGCCAGCTTCACGGATACCTCTGCCTTATGCAAATGGGGGTTTGAGAACTTCATCTCTAAAACGCTTGTCAAGCAGGGAGATACCATCAAACAAATCAAAGTGGAACTATCCACCGATACGGACAAGCTTGTGCTGACGGCCAAAAACGATTTGGTTTCTCTTATGCCCAAGAATTTAGATATCGAATCGCTCACCCAAGACCCTGTCATCACCGCACCGGAGAGCGTAGATGCCCCAATTAAAGCAGGCGATGTGATTGGCAGCGTCACCTATTCCTACAATGGTATGGACTACGGCACGGTCGAGTTGGTGGCGCTCAGCGATGTAGAAATGAGCCCCGTACTCTATTACGCCGACAAGCTCAGCAACTTCTTCCAAAGCACCGTATTTAAAGTCATCTTGATTGTGCTGGCTGTATTTTTCGTATTATACATTCTGTTCAATCTGACTTTTGGCGGTATACGACGCCGCAACCAACGCAAGAATCTGCGCTCCCGGTATGAAAACACCAATTATCAGCGCAGACGCCGCAGATAACCAATTTCCCCATCAACATCATGAAAAGCAGGCAGATACTTCATCTGCCTGCTTTTTTCTTCTAAATAAAACCACCAGCACTTTTCTACGGTGCTGGTGGTTGTTGGGTTTGCTCTTAACTTGTATTTGTTTGCGATCAGGTGAATTCCGTCGGCGCATAGGTGCCGTCCGCAATCTGCTTGGCAACCTTATCGGTCAAGCCATTATACACAACGCCCGGCTCCAGCGTAATTCCTTTAACTGCTGCGAGTTCGGAAACCGTGACAAACGCATAGGTTTTATCCGTGCGGCTTTGCAACTCGTCAATGGCTGACAACGCGCCTTCCACCGAAGTTGGATACAGGTCGTGCATCAGAACAACCGACCCATCCGCCGCATTCACAATAGCATCGTGTACGCTCTGCTTATTTCGGTTTTTCCAGTCCTGCGTATCCACATTCCAGTTGATGATCGGCAGACCCAACTCCTTGGCGACCGCCTTGACATCGCTGTTTACGCCGCCGCCAACCGGACGCAGCACGGTGGGGGACTGCCCTGCCTTCTCATTGATCGTACTCGTCGCGGACGAAATTTCTTTCTGAATACCATCTTTTTTCAGTCCGGTCAGATGCTGCATCGGATGCGTCATTGTATGGTTGCCCAACTCATGCCCTTCGGACGCCAACCGTGACATCGTGCCGCTAAACATATTGACACGGTCACCAACCATGAAGAAGGTTGCATGTGCGCCGCGTTCCTTCAAGCCATCCAGTAAATATGCCGTCAGGCCATTCGGATAGCCCTTGATTGCACCGGTCGGTCCATCGTCAAACGTCAGGGCAATATACACATCCGCATCCGGAATATCCGAGGCAACTGCCTGCGTCAGCCCATTGGTCTGTCCGGACAAATAGGCCTTCTGGCTGTCAAACCCATCCAGTGAGGTGACGGCAAAAGCAAACGCGCCATCCTCCAGCCCAGTATAGGCTTTGCCCAGCACAGCGGCAAACAACGGCGCAGACACATAAAACCGTCCGCTGTCACCGTCTGTAAAGGCGCTGATATCATCGCCTCGCACACGATCTCCGTTTACCTTTGTTTTTCCGTTACCCTGTATCGTCGATTGGATTCCGTTATACTCTACTGTCCACTCATTGCTTCCGTCAAAGGAGGCCGTTCCACCCAATGCGTTCATCGCCGCACTGAGCGGCACATATTGCAGTCCATCCCGTTCTACTACACAAACACCGCGATGCCCGCCCTTTTCCTTCATTTGCCGCACCGCACCTTGGTACTGCAGCTTATCTGAATTGGTGCGCATGAGCACACTGTCGGACGCAAGCTGCTTTTCCGACGGTCCAAGTTCGGACAATGCTTCATCTGCAATCTTGCCCAGCTTTTCATCATCCAACGTCTTCTGGGATTGCGAAACCACAACCAAATCGCCCATGTCGACGCCTAACTCGCCCACCTGCCAGGAGAACAGCTGGCAGATATCGTGCACCGGCACATAGACTGTCCCATCCTTCATGACGGGCGCAATCGACAGGGTTTTCGTTTCTTCATTAAACTGCGCGGTTTTGCTATCCGCCTGTATCCGAAGCGTATCATTTCGCTCCGTCAAAACAGCGGTTTTGCCGCTCTCGTCCCAGGACAGCTCCAGTCCCAGATTGTCGCATAGCGATTTTACCGACACAAACACGTTTCCATTGCTGTCCCGATACGGCGCCGCACTACCCAGATCAACTATTTTGCCATCTGTGAATGCACGCGCATTATCGACTTGGTATACCAGCTGATTCCGATCCCCACCAAAAACCGCACTGGATACCTCTTTTACAATTTGAAACGCAACCGGAACCGCAACAATCACCACCAGAATCAGTGCGATCAGCACGCCATAGTGGCTGTTACGGCGACGGTGTCTGTGGCGCCGGTAAGTCCTCCGGTACGCCGATTGATATGTCATTTTCCGTTCATTCCTTCCTACCTATTATTGATTGTATATGTTCTCTATTGGTTTATTATAGCATTAAAACTGTAATACAAAAGTTACAGTACCGTTAATTTTCTTTGCCTGCGGCAAAAAGTGCTTCCGTCAGCATTTGCACGCCGACGCCCAACAGATGCGGCCCCACATACGCACCCAATGTGCAGTCGATTTCGCCTTCCAAAAAATGCAGATAATCCGGCAGGCTTTTCTGTGCCATCTCACGTATCTCTTTAAGTTCTGCCGGCGCATCTCCATGTGCCACTGCTAAATTGAACGGCACACCTCTCGGCACCAGCGCTGTTGCCAGCTGCACCATCTTCTGCATCGCAGCCTTACGTCCGCGAATTTTAGCGACACTGGTCAGCTCTCCATCCGGCGCAAAGGAAATAATAGGCTTGATTTGCAACAGTGTTCCCGCCACAGCTGCAATTTTCCCGATGCGTCCACCCTTTCGCAAGTATTCCAACGTATCCATACAGAAGAATACATGCGTATTCCGAATCAGCGCAGGCATGGCGCGCAGCAGTTCATTCCAAGACCATCCCTCTTCGATCCAGCGCGCCGCCTGTATCACCGTCATTCCGATACCCAGAGAACCGCTCAGCGTATCAAATGCTGCAACCTCAATTCCAACAGTCTGCTCGCCTATCAGGCGCACCAAATTTCCGGTACCGCTCAGGCCGCCGGATAGGTTAATCGCCAACACTTTGGTATATCCGGCCTGCTTGATGCGCGCATACGCCTGTTCCACCATATCTCCGCCCGGCAACGTTGTTTTAGGGATTTCCTGCGGCAATCTGCGATAGACCTCAGTGGGCGTGATATCCACACCATCCGCATATTCACCATCCGAAAAAATCAGCTTGAGTGGCACAACATAGATATCATACCGACGCACCAAGGCCTGCGGGATATCCGCACAAGAGTCCGTCAGCAACGCAATTTTCTGTTTATTTATCATTTCTTTCCCCTTTTACAAATCTTCTCCCGCGCTCCAGTTAATCAAATGCGGCGAAGTCCTGGATTCATTTTGCCCGGGCGGCGCTACTTTCACACCAAAAAAATCATACCATTGTCCGCACATATCACACCGCCATGCAGTTGCCTCGGTTTCATCCATAATATAAATTTCATTTCCACATTCGCAGGTTAAAATTGTCATGCTGTTTCCCTTCTTTTGATATGACGCGCTTTCTATCTAGTCAAAACTTATAGAATATATAGTAGTATAGCATACCCCGCATAATAAGTCGAACCTATTTATTCCTATTTCAGAACAAATTCATACTTTTTCAACATTTTTATTCAAAACAATATAGGACCCGGCCTATTGAGAGCCGGGTCCTAAAAAAGAGCAGCTGCTTTCGTCAATCGACATGCTTTTAGCTTGGTATACTGCCGTTTCTGGTCACAGTTGCAGAAATATTGCTATACAAGAAACCATTCGCGGTACTGACTATTTGCAGCGTTGCCGGAGTAGAAGAAACCGCAAACGGTACAGTAAACGCCAGATTCGCCACATCGTTTGTGTTGGTAAAATTATACTGTGTCACAGCTCCTGGCAAACCTGCACCATTGAGCTGGGCAACCGTACTGAGATTGAGTGGAAAGCTAACACTTTTCGCAGGTGCAAAGCCACCATGAAATGCAAGCGTGTAAACACCCGGTTGGTTGATGGTAAAGGTCGGACTGTTTGCCGCATGGCTAACAGCAGTGCCATAGGACAACGCATTCCGGTCAAATAACAACGATGTTTGACCCGTGCCAGGCTGCGGTGGCGTGGAATAGGCAGATAATAACTGCACATCTGTACCTGTGCCTGCTGGGCCGGTCGGACCAGTTGCACCTGTCGGGCCGGTTGCACCAGTCGAACCTGTCGGGCCGGTCGGACCGCTTGGACCTGTCGG
>DXEF01000020.1 GCA_019115085.1 Candidatus Agathobaculum pullicola
CGGCCTGAAAAGCGTCTTTACCGATCTGGGTGTCGACGTGGTCGTGCGGGGTGGCCAGACCATGAACCCCTCGACCGACGATATTGTGCGCGCGGTGGACGCGGTTCCGGCGGAAATCGTGTTTGTGCTGCCCAATAACAAGAACATCATCATGGCGGCCGAGCAGGCAGTGCATCTGTCCGAGGAGAAAAAGATCATTGTCGTGCCGACCAAGACCATTCCGCAGGGCATGTCCGCGATGCTGGCTGTCGATCCGGACGGGGAGGACGAAAACCTGCTGGCGCAGGCCATGCGCGATGCAGCGGCGCATGTGCGCAGCGGTCAGGTGACTTACGCCGCGCGCGACAGTGAATTTGACGGCAAGAGAATTAAGCAGGGCGAGTATCTGTCGCTCAGCGAAGGCAAGCTGTGCGCGAGCGGGCGTGAGGCTTCGGTCATCAAAAAGCTCGTGCGCGAGATGGTAAGCGACGACAGCGCGTTTGCCACGGTCATTTACGGCGAAGGCGTTTCCGCCGAGCAGGCCGCTGAGGTAGAAGCGCTGCTGCACAAGGAGAACAAGGAACTCGAAATCTCGGTGATCGACGGCGGACAGCCGGTGTACTATTATATCCTTTCGGTGGAATAAGCAAAAGAAAAAGCGCCTCCCTGCGGGGGAGGCGCTTTATTTTGGAGTGAAAACATGTCAGTATTCGATATTTTCAAAAGGCTCGACGAGCAAAAAGCCGCGGCGTCCGCGCAGCCCATTGAGTGGCTGGTGGTCGGATTGGGAAACCCAGGCAGCAAGTACGATAACACGCGCCACAACGCGGGCTTTCACGCGCTGGAAAGCTATTGCGCGCGCAGCGGCTGTAAAATCGACAAAATGAAGTTTAAGGCGCTCGTCGGGGAGACGACGCTCGGCGGCGCACGGGTGCTGCTGATGAAGCCCCAGACCTTTATGAACCTATCGGGCGAGGCGGTACGAGACGCGGCTGCGTTTTATAAAATCCCGCCCGCGCGCATCATTGTGCTGTCGGATGATGTGTCGCTCGACGTGGGTACGCTGCGCGTACGCCCGAAAGGTTCGGCAGGCGGGCAGAATGGTTTGAAAAACATCATTTATCACCTCGGCAGCGAGGATTTCCCGCGCGTCAAAATCGGTGTGGGAAAAAAGCCCCATCCGGAGTACGACCTGGCCGCATGGGTGCTGAGTAAATTCACCGCCGACGAGCAGAAGGCCATCGACAAGGCCTGCGCGGATGCGGTGGATGCGGCAGCCTGCATCATTGCCGAGGGCTGCCCTGCGGCGGCGCAGAAATTCAACGGAAAACGCATCTGAATACGAAAAAGGGACGCGTGGGGCGCGTCCCTTTATGGTTGGGAATGTTGGTTGCGGTTTATTCCTCACAACAGCAGCAGTTCGCGCAGCGGATGCGGCTTTGGCTGATTTATGGTACGCAAGTTCCCGCTTATCATGGCAAAAAAGAATAGCGTTAAAACCTTTGCATGGGGAAATACATGATTTGTAGGAGGTGCACAAAAAAAAGGTGGATTTTCTGGCAGTTTGCGCGAACGGTAGTGACTTGAAAAAGCGCGTCCTGTTTGTTACAATATTAGCAACAAGTGAACACATCGTCCTCGTTGTGATTGGATTGTTACCGTGTTGGCGGGCAAAACCAAATTTCTCGCGGTCGGCCTGAAAAAGGAATACCCGGCGGTGCAGGAGTTTGGTTGTTTTTATTTTTTTCGGCAGCACACAGGTCTCCTTCTGTTTCGGACTTATTGTGCGGATTTCTGTATGATTTGGCGCCGGAAAGGACATACTTTGCCGGAAAAGCATAATGGGGACGACGGTTTGCGCACTTTACAAAAATAGTGAAAAGTCATTTTCAAAATGTAATGATAGAAAGGAAAATGCAGTTATGAAAATCGTAGAGTACACCATTAAGGACGAGCTCGGCATCCACGCGCGTCCGGCAGGCATGCTGGTCAAGGAGGCGGCACAGTTCAAGTCCTCCATCAAGATTGCCGGCCCGAAGAAGGAAGTCGACGCAAAGCGCATCATGGGTGTGATGAGCATGGGCGTTAAGCAGGGTGACACGGTTAAGCTGACCATCGAGGGCGAGGACGAAGAGGCGGCAGCAGCTGCGCTCGAGAAGTTCCTGCAGGAAAATATGTAAGAGAAATCGGTGTTGTTATCCGATATTTGCGCCGCGGGAGTGCTGGATGCGCTCGGCGGCCGGGATAACGTGCTTTCCATCGGATACTGTATGACACGTTTGCGTCTGCGCTTGCGGGAACCGGCAGCAGTCGATGAGGCAAAGCTGCGCGCGGCGGGCGCCGCGGGAGTGCTGCGCCGGGCGGATGGGGAAGTGCATGTCGTCATCGGGCCGTCTGCACGGCAGCTGGCGCGTGAGATGGAAACACTGGTCCAATAAAGAAAGCCTGTCCTCTGCGATACCGGGAGGCGCGGGCATTCCTCAAGCAGCTGAGGCGGGCGAACGCCCGCCTTTGTTTTTTGACGACAGATGTTTGGACAAAGAGAGAGGTAATGAATATGAAAATCATTCGTGCAAAGGACTATAACGACATGAGCCGTAAGGCGGCCAACATCATTTCGGCGCAGGTTATCCTCAAGCCGGATTCCGTGCTGGGCCTTGCCACCGGATCGTCTCCGATTGGCATTTACGAGCAGCTCATCAAGTGGTACAACAAGGGGGATGTGGACTTTGGTGGGTGCACTACCTTCAATCTGGACGAGTACCGCGGCCTGACTGCCGATCATGATCAGAGCTACCACTACTTCATGCACAAAAACTTCTTTGACGCTATCAATGTGCCGGAAGGCCGCATCAACCTGCCGGACGGCGCACAGATGGATGCGGAGCGCGAATGTGCGCGCTATGACGCGGCGATTCAGGCGGCCGGCGGCATTGATTTGCAGCTGCTGGGCATGGGCCTGAACGGTCATATCGGCTTTAACGAGCCGGACGATTACTTCTCCAAGGGCACGCATTGCGTCGACCTGACCGAGTCCACCATCGAAGCTAACAAGCGTTTCTTTGCGTCGGCGGACGATGTGCCGCGTCAGGCATACACCATGGGCGTGCAGACCATCATGCTGGCACGCCGCATCGTGATTGTCGTTTCGGGTGAGAACAAGGCGGATATTGTACGTCAGGCGTTCTTCGGCCCGGTTACTCCGCGTGTACCGGCTTCTATTCTGCAGCTGCATACCGACGTGTCTGTCGTAGCGGATGAAGCTGCGCTATCCAAGAGTCTGGATCTGCTGTAAGCTGTATGCGCGCATATGGAGTTTAAAAATCTCAGGATCTATCAACCGGACGGTACGTTTCGCACGGGCGGACTGGTGCTTTCGGGCGATCGGATTGCCAGTACGCCCGTGTCGGAGGACGCTTGCGATATGGATGGGCTGTATGCCATTCCGGGACTCATCGATATCCATTTGCATGGCTGCGCGGGCTATGACTTCTGCGACGGGACCGAGCAGGCGATTTCTGCCATCGCGCGGTATCAGGCCGAGCACGGTGTGTGCGCTATCTGTCCGGCGACCATGACCTACCCGGAGGAAAAGCTGTCCGCCGTGATGCAGGCTGCTGCGGCGTATCGCACGGAGCGATGCGGTGCGGCGCTGGTGGGCGTCAATCTGGAGGGACCGTTTCTGTCCCCCGCGCGGAAAGGCGCGCAAAACGGCGCATGGCTGCAAAATCCGGATGCCGGGCTGTTCCGCCGTTTGCAGGAAAAAGCGCAGGGGCTGATTCGCCTGTGTGAAATTGCCCCTGAACTGCCGGGCGGACTGGATGTGATCGGGGAGCTGGCGGGCGAGGTGCGCCTGTCGCTGGCGCACACCGAGGCGGATTATGACACCGCATGCGAGGCGTTTCGACGCGGTGCGCGCGAGGTCACGCATCTGTTCAATGCCATGCCGCCGCTGACGCATCGAGAACCGGGCGTGATCGGCGCGGCGCTGGACAACGACGAAGTTGGCGTCGAGCTGATCTCGGACGGTTGCCATGTGCATCCGTCGGCTGTGCGCGTGGCGTTTCGTCTGTTTGAAAACCGGATGATCCTGATTTCGGACAGCATGTCCGCAACCGGACTGGACGATGGGGAATACACCCTTGGGGGACAGGAGGTGTCTGTGCAGGATGGTCGCGCGACCCTGCGCGGCACCAGCACGCTGGCCGGTTCGGTTACCAACCTGTTTGAATGTATGCGGCGGGCCGTACAGATGGGCATACCGTTTGGGCAGGCGGTGTGCTCGGCGTCTACCAATCCGGCACGGGCTATCGGTATCCAGCACGATTACGGAACGCTTGAGCCGGGCAATCTGGCCAACATCATT
The DNA here is from genome assembly GCA_019115085.1 of Candidatus Agathobaculum pullicola. Lineage (GTDB taxonomy): Bacteria > Bacillota > Clostridia > Oscillospirales > Butyricicoccaceae > Agathobaculum > Agathobaculum pullicola. Next base: position 4,346 of record DXEF01000020.1, read on the forward strand.
TTGCTCGACGAGGATTTGAATATCAACACGCTAATTTTGCGCGGACAAATCATGTAATGATGATAAAAAAGGCTTCGGGAACGCTCCCGGAGCCTTTTTTGCATGCCTTGACTGTGGTGGATGTTTATGCTGCTGGGCTGTGATGACCGCGGTCACTTTGGCGACCAGTTTTCCAAGGTGGGCCTGTTGCCGCACACCTTCCGGCGCGCGTATGTTTACCGGTGCCTGAGGTTCAAAGGAGTCCGTGGAAACCGGCAAGATGCTGTCCATGCGGTAAAATCCTTGCGGAAAACACACGGATTTCAGAGCAGCGGAAGCGTAGCGCATGGATACAACGCAAAAAGAGGCTTTCCCTATCGGAAAGCCTCTTTTGGTGCGTGCGTTTGTCAAATCGTGAAGATGCCGAATACCTTGGTGGCAAGTTCTGTGGCGAGAATGAGTACCAGCAGAATCGGTGCGATCCAGCGTACCATAACGCGGTGCAGCGCTTCGCGGTGGAAGGAGCCTGCGCCTTCCTTTACCTCGTCCGCGATAACCTTGGTGCCAACGACATGACCAATCAGGATACAGGTCAGGAATGCGACAATTGGCATGAGCACCGAGTTGGAGATAAAGTCAAAGAAGTCGAGGAACTGCATGCCGATGATGGTGATACCCGCCCACGGGCCATAGCCCAGACAGGACGGCACACCGAACAACAGCACGATTGCCGCCACAATTAAAGTGGAGGGCGCACGGCTGAGTGAGGTCTTGTCCATCACAACCGAGACAATGGTTTCCATCAGCGAGATAGAAGAGGTCAGCGCCGCAAACAGCACCAGCAGGAAGAATACCGTGCCGATGATGGAGCCGAAGTGCATGGATTCAAACACCATCGGCAGCGTAATAAACATCAGCCCGGGGCCGTTGTTGATCTGGGACGGATCGCCGCCGTTAAATGCAACGACGGCAGGAATAATCATCAGGCCCGCAATAAAAGCAAACAGCGTATCAAAAATCTCGATCTGCGTGACCGAATGTTCCAGAAGGTTTTCCTTCTGCATATAAGAGCCATAGGTGATCATGATGCCCATGGCCAGCGACATCGAGTAGAACAATTGGCCGAGCGCGCCGAGTACGGTCGAGGCGGAGAACTGGGATAAATCGGGCAGCAGATAGTATTTTAGACCGGTCATTGCGCCGTCGATGGTCAGCGAGTAGACCGCCACGACAACGCTCAGCACGGCCAGCACCGGCATCATAATGCGGCTAGCCTTTTCAATGCCTTTTTCCACACCGAAAAAGACCACAACGGTTGTCAGTAGCACATAAATCAAAAACCACGGAGTCGGGCCGCTGAAATCCAGCATAGTAGCCGGAATGGAGCCGGCGTCAAAGCCGATAAAATCGTTGAAAAAGCCGCCGTTGTCAGCCGCGGTCAGACCGTTGCCGGTCAGGAAAGTGAACAGATATTTCATGACCCAGCCGCCGATGACGCAATAATAAGGCGTGATGATAACCGGCACAAACGTCGCAATCCAGCCGAGGAAGCCGAATCGGCGGTCGAGCGCCTTGTACGCCCCAATACAGGACAGACGGGTTTTGCGGCCGATAGCAATTTCGGTAATCATCAGCGCAAAGCCGAAGGTAATCGCCAGGATGATATACACCAGCAGAAAAATGCCGCCGCCATATTGTGCGGCCAGATACGGAAAACGCCACAGGTTGCCCAGACCCACCGCAGAACCAGCCGCCGCCAGCACAAAGCCGATGCGGCTGGAAAAGCTGCTTCTTGATTTCTGTTCCATGTTTTGCAAACTACTCCCTTACATGTTTCTTTCTCTTTCTTCTTTGCCGCCAAGCGGCGGGAACGCTATTCCGTGAGGTTGAACTCGCCGAGGAACTGCCATGCGCGCAGGAGATTATCCAGATGGTAGTTGCCGACGATATCCGCTGTGGTCTGCGGCGCGGTGCAGATATCGTCCGGCGCGGTCAGGCCCAGTATGGTCAGCCGCTTTGCGGTTTCCGGCGACAGACGCCCCCTTTCGTCCATCGCGCACAGGGCGTTCAGCTCCTGCCAGATACTTTGCGCAAGTTTTTCGCAGCCGCGGAGAAAGACCGTCTGTTCGACATGGCTGTGCGAGTGGAACGCACGCTGCTTTTCAAAAATCGTCAGCTCTTCTGCAATACGCTCGAGCTGCGCCGCCAGCGGATACAGGTCAGGATATCGTCCGTACAGCACACGTTCGCTGACATAGGCGGGTACCGACTGCTGAAAATGCCGCAGCAAATCGGAAATACGACGGCTGTTATTGTAGGGCTTAATGGTAATGTTGATGACCAGTGCCGTGGCAAGACCGATGGTCGTGTCAAGCAGGCGGTTAAAGCCGTACTGAAAGGCGTCGCCGGCCGGTGACACACAGATGGAGACGAACACAATGCAGGACAGCGGCACGGCGAATTGCAGGCGCAGCCGGACACATAACAGAATCAGCACGATGAGCCCCAGTCCGATTCCCACATAACGAAAATTTGCAAGCAGACTGACGAACAGCGCGCCGAATCCTGCGCCAAGCAGAATACCGGTCAGCTGGGTGCGGCAGGTTTCAAAGGCGTCGCCCACTGTGCGGCTCATCGCGCTGATAGCGCCGATGGCGGCGAAAATCAAAGATGTCGAGCCGCGCAGGTCGGCGAAAAACAGCGCCAACGCCACCGCAAGACCGGTCTTGACGGTCCGCAGTCCGATGTGCGGGACAAACCGTGCCAACGTTTCTTTCTCCTCCGGAATAAAATAATGAAGCTATTGTATCACAAAAGTGGGCTTTTCACAAGGTATTTGCAGGGAAAAGCCGGGTATGCTATAATCAATTTAATAGCCTATCAGAATGGAGAGAGGGGTTTTCATGAAGACATACCGTTTTGGCGTGCTGGGCGCGGGGAATATGGGCATGGCGATAGCGGAAGGCGCGGTGCGGGCCGGACTGCTGGCGCGGGATCAGGTGCTGCTGTTCAACCGCGGGGAGGATAAGCGCGCAGCGCACCACGCCCGCGGCTATGCCGTCACGGGGAATTATACCGAGGTATATACCGCGTGCGAAACTGTGCTGCTTGCCGTTAAACCGCAGAATTTTGATGAAATTTTACCGGTATTGGGTAAATACAGCGGAGAAAAGCCGCTGGTCGTGTCGATTGCGGCGGGGGTGACGTTTGCCAAGATGGAGCGGGCGCTCGGCGCGGACACACCGATTATCCGCGTAATGCCCAATACGCCGCTCATGCTCGGCGAGGGCGCAACCGAACTGGTCAAAAACCAGGCGGCGACCGATGCGCAGCTGGCACGGATCCGCGCGTTGTTCGACACCATGGGCGTGACGGTGGTATTCGACCGTGAGGATATGCTCAACGAGGTCATTCCGTATGCGGGGTCCGCTCCGGCCTACATCTATGCCTTTGCTGATGCAATGGTCAAAAGCGCGCAGGAACACGGCATCGATCCGGCGGATGCGCTGAAATTGTTCTGCCAGACCATGATCGGCTCGGCGAAAATGCTGCTGGAGGGCGGCAAAACGCCCGGGGAGCTGATACGCGCGGTCTGCTCGCCGGGCGGCACAACGATTGAGGCGATGCGGGTGCTCGAGGCGTGCGGCCTTGCCGATATGCTGGCGCAGGCGAACGATAAATGTATTGCGCGCGCCTATGAACTGGGTAAATAACCGGATGCCGCCATTGACTTTGCCGCAAGTGTATGATAAAGTTAAATAAATATTCCGCATCACTTTGAGAGGAAGTGGATTCTTTGAAAAATTCGACGAAAATCAAAGCGACTCTGCTGTTGACCAGCCTTGCGTGTGCGGCCGGAGCGACGGCGGCGCTTGTGCTGCTTCAGAAAAAGCGCGAAGAGGAAGTTTACCATGAGGCCGAGCTGAAGGCGATGGATGAGCTGGAGCAAATGATGCGCGAGGAATCTGACTGCGCTTCCTGCGCCTGCGCAGAGGAGTGCGCGGCAGTAGATGACGCTTATCAGGATTCGTTCGACGAGCGGGCATCGGAAGCGGACGAGGAGACCGCGGAGGAAAAACCCAAGGAAAAGGCTTCTGAGGAAGCAGCAACCGAAGAATAAGTGGCAGCGGACGGAGGGTTTCCCCTTCGCCCGCTGTTTTTATCAGGACATAAGGAGGCTCCCATGATGGAATACGAAGGCCGCGTATTTCGGCCGCCCTCTGAGGCGCGCAGCCTGATCGTGCAGGTCACGATTGGATGCAGCCACAATAAATGCACGTTTTGCGACATGTATAAGGAAAAGCGTTTCCGTGTGCGCAAAATCGAGGATGTCAAGCGTGACTTTGATGAGGCGCGTCGCATGTATCCGCATGTTCGGCGCATTTTTCTGGCCGACGGCGATGCGCTTATGTGCCGCGCCGAGCACATGGCCGAGATTCTGCGCTATATCCGGCAGGTGTTTCCCGAGTGTGAGCGCGTCACCAGCTACGGATCGCTCGCGTCCATTCTGGTGAAAACGCAGGAAGAGCTGAACCTGCTGCATGAGCTGGGACTGGAAATGATCTATCTCGGTCTGGAATCCGGCTCGGACGAGGTGCTGCGCCGCGTCAACAAGGGCGAAACAGCGGATGAAATCGTGCGCGCGGGCCTGATGGTCAAGCAAGCGGGCATGAAGCTGTCGGTCACCTGCATTGCGGGCCTTGGCTCGACCGAGCTTTCGCAAGAGCATGCTGTCAAGACCGCCGAGGCGCTCTCACGCATGAAGCCGGAGTATATCGGTCTGCTGACGCTGCTTTTTGAGCTGGAAACGCCTCTAATGCGTGACTGGCAGGAGGGGCGGTTTTATCTGATGAACCCGATTGAGATTGCGCATGAGACCCTCGTTTTGCTCGAGCATATCGATGCGGAGGGCAGCGTGTTCCGCGCAAACCATGCCTCGAATTATGTCAATCTTGCCGGCACGCTCAACCAAGACCGCGAGGCGATGTGCCAGCGGCTGCGGCAGGCACTTGATGGGAAAATCCAGTTCCGCAGCGAGGCGTTTCGGGCAAGATAACCAAAAATATGGTTATTTTGTTTAAAAATCCGGCAAAGAAGAAAGGGATTGTGTTGTTTTCGTTACAATTTCGAAAAAAGCAAGACAAGGCGGAAAAGTTGTGGTATAATAAATCTGTTTTCGGGGTTTTGTCAAATCGCCCCGTATGCTAAAATGATGTTAAGAAGCGTGCGTTCCGTCTGGAGGATTGCTGATGGATTCCGTATCTCATATTCGCGTTGCACATCTGTTGATGGATTATGTTGAGCAGATTTGCGGCGTTACATTTGATTCGAGTGGTTTTGTATATGGCAACTTGAAGCCGGACTTGACCGGCACTTATCTGACCAAGCGCCACAACCCGTCTATTATGATGGATGAGGTGATGGACAAGATTCGCGCGTTTACGGAAAAATATACCATTGGTCCGGTCAACGGGCGGGAGCTTTCGGTGGATTTGGGCGAGATTTGCCACTATATAACCGATTTCTTTACCTATCCGCACAACGATGATATCTATGAGCGCAATCTGTTGGCACATTACCTGTACGAAAAGCGTGTAGCACTGGTCATTCGCCGCCGCATGACGGAGGATAAGTTTGAGCAGTGGGCCAGCCCGATCATTCCGCCGGTAACGGTGGACGCACTGATTGCACGCATTGGCTCGATGCACGATGCGTACCGCGCTGCGGACCGTCACCACGGCATCAACGACGATCTGGTACATATCTGCCGCGCAACCGCGATGGTAGTTCTTTCCATCATCAGTATCGTTTATGAGCAGGTGGAAGTGCCGGCTGGCGTGATTGCATAAGAGAACCAAAAAGCCACGGTATATCGTGGCTTTTGTCATTTTCCGACGGGAATAACAGGAGGAAGCATGAAAAATGTAACGATCTATACCGACGGCGCATGCTCGGGCAATCCGGGGCCGGGCGGCTGGGGTGCGATTTTGAAATACGGGGAGAAGGAGAAAGAACTTTCCGGCTCCGAGCCTTCTACGACCAACAACCGTATGGAGCTGCTCGGGGTGATTACCGCGCTCGAAGCGCTTAAAGAGCCGTGCGCGGTTGACCTGTATTCGGACAGCAAGTATGTGGTCGACGGCATCACCAAAGGTTGGGCGAAAAGCTGGCGCGCCAAGGGGTGGGTCAAGAGTGACAAAAAACCGGCTAAAAATCCGGAGTTGTGGGGGAGATTGCTCGACTTATTGGATAAACACACGGTTCAGTTCCATTGGGTGAAGGGTCACGCGGATAATTCGTACAATAACCGCTGCGATGAATTGGCGGTTGCCGCGTATCAGCAATATAAATAAGGAGCCACTTATGCAACGGATGCGCCGCGTGCGGAATGGCACGCTGATCTTCTATTATATGTTCACGGCCTGCGCGGCGGTGCTGTGCATGGTGCGGGAGGCGACCATGTACAACGGCCTGCTGGTGCTGGCTGCGCTTTTGCTGCCCGCCGTACCGCATGTGCTGTATCGCCTGTGCCGTCTGCGGCCGGTTTACCTGCTCGAGGTCGTGTTCGACGGGTTTGTGTTGGCGGCGGTGTCGTTTGCCAGCCTGTTCGGCGGATACGGGCTGATTCCGTGCTGGGACAAGATTCTGCATTTCCTGTCCGGTTTTCTGTTTGCGGTGCTAGGGACGGCGGTGTATTTTGCCAATAAGCCGGGGCACGCACTCGATGCAAAGGACGCCTTCAATGCCGCGCTGTATACATGGATGTTTGCCATGATGAGCGCGGTGCTGTGGGAGATTTGGGAATATCTGGTGTCGTTTTCGGGCGCTGACCCGCAGCAGGTGGCCCTAACCGGTGTGAGCGATACGATGGGAGACATTATCGTTTGCACGATTGGTGGTCTGATTACAGCGGTCTCTTGTTGGAAATATTTGCGCCACATAGGAGAAAATCGTCGAAAGGGTCTGATGATGCGTTTATTTGAAGCGTATTACTGGGAAAATATTCAAAATCGGCCTTGAGATGCAAAAAACCCGACAGAAAGCATGGGCTTTCTGTCGGGTTTCGCTTTTGCAGTATGTTTAGTCCTTGCTGCTATGGCGGGCAGATTTGCCGCTCATGTGTGCGCAGCCGTTTTGCCGGACTGCGTCTGCGCTCATCCTGACGAGTGATGCAATATATGAATTCATGGAAAAAACCTTCTTTACAGCGATAAAATGCAATCGGAAAACCCGGGAGGAATCAATCCTTCGACGAATTGTCGCTGCGGGAAACCGGAATACCGTATGTGCGGAACAGACCGCGGACGTAGCTGCTGTTCTGCATAGTGGACTCGCTCATACGGATGATCGCCTTTGCAAACGGATTCATATTGCGGCCTTCTTTCTTCTATGATTTGTCTATATCATACCATTATTATTTGTGGAAAACAATGGAGCGAACATACAAATAGCACAAAAGAAATATATTAAATTTATGCAATATTAATATATTTGGATGGTCTATGGAATGCAGTGAATCAGATTTCGCCGCACATGACTGCGGCGAGCGCATCCTCGGTAGTGCGGTCCCCAAGGGAGATGGCCCCCATGGCTTCCGCGCGGCGGCCAACCGCATAGTGATGCAGATGCACACCGCCTGCGATACACTGGCTGGTGATATACACGCGGGTGCCGCTTGCAATGAGCGCGCGCACCTCGCTTTCCAGCCGCGCGGGAATGCCGCCTGCACCAAAGGTCTCGAGCATCACTTTGGGATAGCCGTGCAGCGCGGTGAAAAAGGTTGGGTCAAGGTCGGGCGTGAGCTTGACGAGCAGAATATGTGGGTCAATCGCAGCGGGAGCAGTCTGCGCGGGCAGCGCAGCAGGAACATCCCAGCGTACTTTGCCGTCTGAACCGACCGTGCCGAGCGGCGGCATGCCCGCCGAAAGAAAGGCGTCGATCTGCGTCGAGTGGAATTTGACCACGCGGTTGCCCGCGAGGATTTTACCACTCAGCACCGCAACCACACCGGTGCGTCCGTCGGCTGCGACCCGACAGGCATCCAGCAGATTGCGCGGCGCATCTGAATCCGGCGCTCCCATAGGCAGCATCGAGCCGGTGAGCACGACTGGTTTGGAAAGGTCGGCCAGTAGGTGGTATAGCAGCGCGGCAGTATACGCTAACGTATCTGTGCCGTGGGCGATGACAAAGCCGTCGTACCGTTCGGCGTCACGCCGCACGGCTTGCGCGATATTCAGCCGATCTCCCGCGGTCATGTCGGTGGAGTCCAGCTGCATCAGGTCGCGCACGTCCACTGTACAAAAGTCGTGCAGCTTGGGCACAAAGTCCACAAGCTCCGCGCCGCTCAGCGCGGGTGACAGACCGTTTTCGGTTTCGCGGCAGGCGATGGTCCCGCCAGTGGCAAGCAGAAGCAATTTTTTCATCGGGGGTCTCCTTTCACGCCGTCAGGCGCACATGGAATAGAAAAAACCTGCAATCGCAGGCTTTTTTGTCGGGTGTTCGGCTTTGCGCGGCACGGCCTGCTCGATGCAAGCGGTATTCCTTTATCGGTGGTTATTGATAGCATTCCGCAATAATCGCAATAATATCCTCGCGTAAGAGCGGGCGTGGGTCACGCGGAACAGTCCGCCCATTGTGTTAATGGCGTTATCCGCAATTTTGCCGAAATCCTCTGGCCGCACGCCGTAGCCTGACAGGCGAAGTGCGCTGACGTTGCAGCGCTTTTGCAGGTCGGTAAGCGCTGTGACGAAGTCATGCGGTTTCTGCGCGTCCGCGTGACCAAGCGCACGGGCGATGGCAACCAGTTTGTCGCCCGAGGACCCGAAAAAGCGGCTCCAATATGCTTTGGAAATCATAATCAGGCCGGCGCCGTGCGGCAGCGCCGGGTGGAACGCGCTCAGTGCATGCTCGATGGCGTGCTCTCCCGTGCAGCTGGACAGCGTTTCAACAAAGCCTGTCAAAGTGTTTGCCAGCACGACATCGGCACGCGCGTCGTCGTTGCCGCCTTCGTGCACGGCAGTCGCAAGAGAGCGGCCAATCAATTCAATTGCCTTGAGCGAAAACATTTCGCCAGTACGTCGGCTACCTTGGCGGCATAGCCCAGACGAGTGGTGGAAGTACCGCCGGTGATAATCAGACCGCGGCCCTCCGGCAGACGGGCGTGCGCCAGTTTTTGAACCGAGCCGGGACCGAAAAACAGGCGGGTCGGCATATAAAAGCTGAAGATGTCCATTCTGCTTGTACCTCCTTTGAAAAAAAGGGGGTCGAAATGACCCCCGAACAGCGTTCCCGATACGATATCTGTGTTGGGTGCAAAATGCACTCAACAATAGCATTATAGCAAATTCGTCTATTCTTTAAAAGAGGGAAAACGCTGAAAGAGAAGAATATCTTTTGTGTAAAATGAATATGAAAAAACGTAAAATAACGCTTGACATTGTACAATATTGATGATATTATAATGTCACAGAAAAGATAAGGGCAAACACCGAAGGGAAAGTAAAGCAGGGGCTTTACAAGAAGGCGAAACCCATTCTTATTCTGAGGGGATTGGCGTATAGCCAAATAGAACCGGAGAAAGAGGTGAGTCCAATGGTAACAGAAGAGATATCCTATTCGTTCGCGGGACTCGCCGCGACGCTGTAACCGAAACGATCAAGGTGATAGCTATAGAAATGAGCGAGTTCCAGATAATTCAAACGAACCGCCTGAAAAGCGCGATCGACTTCTCAATGAAGTAAGGAACGGCATCTGTGAGGAAGCTATCCTCGTACTATCCACCCGTGCAACATACTGACGATGCAAGTGGATCGAGGCAGCAGGAAAGTAAGGTTCGCGCAGGAAAGAACCCTGAATTTGATGCGTTGGCGAATGAAAAAGAATCCGTAGCGATGCCTGCCAAACCAAAAATAGTGCGCATCCAATGGCCGATGGGCATACTGATGAGTATGATGCCGCAAAAGCGAGCCAGAGCACAAGATTGAGATGATATCAAAACTTGCTGAAAGTGGTTCGGGTAAGCAGGAATAGAATCGAACGATCACCCGCCGAGTAAGAGACGCATCCACAAATTGAGATAGAGTTCCCGAATGTAGGAATGGTAAACGATTCAAAATATTCATTACCAAACGAACCGCAGTCGGGTGACTCCCGTGAACGATAGGATATAAGTTCCTGTAAAAGGCGGGAAAGAGAAGCAGTCGGTCGAAGATATCAGTTTATATCGTACAAGCCGGGCTTTTGACTTTTAGAATAGGGGAAAAGCATCGCCGGTCAAAATGGATAGCTTCATAAAACTGCGAAAACGGACTGGAGCATGGTTTCATTCCGGTGCGGATGGCAAACGCCGTGGCAGGATAACGGAAGGGGAACCAATAGAATCCGTCCGTGCAGAAAAAATAAATACAGCGGGAAACATCCTGCTGGGAAAAGAGAATCTATGGAAATTTGGAAGTAAAAGGCCTCGTCTGGTGACGGGGCCTTTGTTATTGCGTCAGGATTCGGGCGTTTTGCCTATCATGTCATACAGCGCATCGAGCGCGTCGGAAAGCGTTCCGACGGCATCGATCAGACCGATATCAACTGCTTGCTTGCCCGAAATGACTGTGCCGACATCCGCGGTCAGCTGACCGGTTTCGCGCATCAGCTTCTGAAGCTGCGCGGCGGTGATGTGCGAATGTCCGGTGATGAAATCCACAATCCGCTCCTGAATTTTGGAAAGATATTCAAACGCCTGCGGCACAGCGATAATCGTACCGTTCATGCGCACAGGATGGATGGTCATTGCGGCTGAAGCGGCAATAAAACTCTTTTTTGCCGCGACCGCCAACGGAACACCGATGGAGTGACCGCCGCCCAGCACAAGAGAGACGGTCGGCTTGGTCATGCCTGCAATCAGCTCGGCAATGGCAAGACCCGCTTCCACATCACCGCCCACCGTGTTGAGAAGGATCAGCATGCCGTCGATTTCCTCGGCCTGCTCGACCGCGGTGATTTGCGGAATCAGGTGCTCGTATTTGGTTGTCTTGTTTTGCGCGGGAAGTTCCATGTGCCCTTCAATTTGGCCGACGATGGTGATGCAGTGCACCGTGCCGCGCGAAGTCTTGGCCGTGATAGAACCGGTTTCGGCAATGTTGTTTTCCTCCGGCGCCTGAATGGTTGGATTTTCCTCTGCCATATTGCTCCTCCTTTTATGCACAAGTATCCTCGGATTCAGTTTGCCGCGCTGTGTGCCGAATTATCCCCTGATGGATCTTTCCACAGGCAATATTACAATCCGTAAACAGCTTCCTTACGGAATTAGGGTGCTTGTGGGGTCAATTACTGAAAGTTATCCACTTTGTACACAGGGTTATCCCCAGAGGGGCTGTGGAAAGTTCTGTGTATAAAGTGGATTTCTTGACGGATGCACGGGAAATACAAGCATAGAGTTTCATTATGGAAACATTGCTTGCTGTTTCACGGGAAATTTGTTACAATACATATATATACGTTTAAAATCGCAATAATGGAGTGATATACCATGAGCAACCCGATTATTACCATCGAAATGGAGCAGGGCGGCGTGATTCGCGCGGAGCTGTATCCTGAGGTCGCCCCTAATACGGTTCGCAATTTTATTTCCCTGATTGAAAAGGGCTTTTATAACGGCACGATTTTTCACCGCGTCATTCCGGGCTTCATGATCCAGGGCGGCGACCCGGATGGCACTGGCATGGGTGGCCCAGGTTATGAAATTCGCGGCGAATTTACTGCAAACGGTTTTCAAAATGATTTGAACCATACCCGCGGCGTGCTTTCCATGGCGCGCACAATGGCGCCGGATTCCGCCGGCAGCCAGTTCTTTATCATGACGGAGGATTCGCCCCACCTTGACGGTCAGTATGCCTCTTTTGGCATGGTTATTGAAGGTATGGATGTGGTGGACGGCATTGTCAACGCCCCGCGCGACTGGCATGACCGCCCCCGTCAGGAACAAAAAATGAAAACCGTTACCGTCGATACGATGGGCGTGGAGTACGAGCAGCCAGAAACCCTGTAAGCAGAAAGAAGGGGAACGGTATTGTATTATACCAATAAAGAGATTTTTGTCCTGTCCTCGGTTGGCTGTATGGACACCGAACCGGACGGGCTGGAATCCATCCTCGCCGGAAATGAAGAGGGAGCCAAGGGCTGCTGTCTGTCAGTGGATATGACCGCGGACGGCATTGCAGTGCTTTCGTCGGATGGCTATTGTGTGGCGGCGGACGGCACGCGGATGAGCATTGCCGATTTCAGCTATACGGAGCTGCATCAGGTGGCACCGCAGCTCATTCCGGCCGGACAGGCCATTGAGCTGGCGCGTACCTGTCAGGCCAAAATTGCGATAACGGTACATAACCAGACGCTGCTGCCGCAGCTGCGCATGACGCTGCGGCATGTGAACTATCTGGACGATACGATTTTTGTCGGTTTAGGATTGGTAGAGGCGGCTCGTATCGCGGTTGCCAATCCGGATTTGCACATTATGGGTGAGTTGCCCGCGCTGCCGGATAACGTCGACGCATTGGTGCAGGCAGCGCAGACGACCGGCTTGTTTGGCATACGCGCTGCCGCAGGGGACTTGACACCGAGATTGGTGAATGCTTGCAGACAGGCAGGCTTGTTCACCATGAGTCTGCCGACCAACAACGAGCGCACGCTGGCCGGACTCATCCACCGTGGGGTCAACTTTATCGAAACCGGACGGCCGGACATTACCTCCATGCTATTGCCGGCGGGTGAGTCCGAGCCGCATCCGTTTCCGCTCATACGGTATTGAACGAGCAAGGCGCGCGATGAGGGCGCGGCTTCATATTGGCAAAAAGCGGGGCGTCTGTTCCCAGCTTTTGTGAAAACAGGCCGCGTAAGCGACCTGTTTTCTGTATCAGGAAGCAGGAAAAGATGCTGCCGCGCCGCTGGATCGGCGCACGCAAGGGGGAAAGGGAAATGAAGTATTTCACACGGCTGCTGCGCGTGCTGACGGTGTTCTGTCTGGCAAACTATCTGCTGCTGTTCACTGAGTTGGTGCCGCTGTCCGGCCTGCCCGCAGCGGGTGTGCTGCTCGCGCTGCTGGTGGGCTATTTGGTTATCCATATTCGGCCGTGCCGCGCGCCGGGTGTGACGCGTCGCATGCGTGTGCTGTTGGGCGGCTATGAGCTGCTGCTGGCAGCGTTTTTGTCCATTGCGGCAACCGGTGCACTGTGGCTGACGCTGTATAGCACCGGCGGACTGAACGACCGCATGCCCGGCCTGCCGCAGTGGGTGCCCGTTGTCGTTGACTTGCTGATAGGGCTGCCTGTGATAGGGCTGCTGGTGCTGAACGGCTTTTTCCGCGTGCTTGTCACTTGCAATCGGCTGCGTATCGTCTGGCGTGTGCTGCTGCTGTTTGGCTGGTGGATACCGGTGTTTAACCTGTACCTGTTTTACCGCGTGCTGCGCGCGGCGCACAACGAATATTACTTCAACCTCGGACGGCTCGAGCGCGAAGCTGTTCATGCCGAAAATGAGGATTGCCGTACCAAATACCCGATCATGCTGGTACACGGCATCTTTTTCCGAGACTGGCAGCATGTCAACTATTGGGGCCGCATCCCGCAGGCCCTACAGAAATGCGGCGCGACGCTGTATTACGGCGGGCAGCAGTCCGCCGCGCCGGTGGCTGTATCGGCAGCCGAGCTCAAGGCGCGCATCGAGGCCGTACTGACCGAGACTGGGGCGGAAAAGATCAATCTGATCGCACATTCCAAAGGCGGGCTGGACAGCCGCTATGCGATCTCGCGGCTGGGGCTTGCGCCGTATGTCGCCTCGCTGACCACGATCAACACCCCGCACCGCGGCTGTGTGTTCGCCCAGCACCTGCTGGAGACGCTGCCGAAGGGTGTACTGCATTGGATGGAGCGTCGATACAATGCGATCTTCCATGCGCTGGGTGATACAAAGCCGGATTTTATGGGCGGCGTGCGCGATCTGGCGGCCGACGCCTGTGCCGCGTTCAACGATAAGACGCCCGATGCCGACGGGGTCTGCTACCAGAGCGTGATGAGCACGATGCGCAGCCCAAAAAGCGCTTGCTTTCCGCTGAATCTGACCTGGAGGCTGGTCAATCGCTATGACAAAGAGCCGAATGATGGCTTGGTTGCGCGCTCCTCAGCCGAATGGGGACATTTTCTCGGCAACCTGACCGTGCCGGGCAAGCGGGGCATCTCCCATGGCGACGTGATCGACCTGATGCGCGAGGACATTACGGGCTTCGATGTGCGAGAGTTCTATATCGAGCTGGTTCGCGGTCTGAAAAAGCGCGGGCTGTGAAGCGAAGCCCGGCGCACGGGCTGTCATACCCACTCCACAAAGCAGCCGCATCCGTGCGGCTCTTTTTTGTTCCGCGCGTAAATTCAGGCAAGGCCGTGCAGACTGCGGCGTTTTGGGGTTTGCGGCGGCGCGAAAACGTGTTATAATAATTCTGATTACCGAAATATCGAAAGGAGCCGCGAACGTGGCTGACATTTCCGTACAGAATTTAACCAAATACTATGGCGACAAGCTGATTTTACAGGATATTTCCTTTGATATTCAGCCGGGGGAAAAGGTGGCGATCCTCGGCGCGAACGGCGCGGGAAAAACGACGCTGCTGCACGTTCTGACCGGTCGCTTGCCCTATGACGGCGGGCATGTGTCCTTCGGACAGGGCAAAACCGCGGGCGTAATTGACCAGATGCCGGATTTCCCGCCGGAATCGACGGTGGAGGATGTGCTGCGCCTTGCCTTCCGCGAGTCGGATGAGGTCGCCGCCGCGATGGACGAGCTCACCGACGAGATGACCCGCCGCCCGGACGACGCTTCGCTGCTCAAGCGATACGCACAGCTGGAAACCCGTCTGGAAATTCTGGGGGGCTACAACCGGGATTACGAGATTGACCGCGTATGCAACGGTCTGGATATTCCCGAGGCAATGCGTGCGCAGCAGTTTGCACTGCTGTCCGGCGGCGAAAAGACGCGCATCAATCTTGCGCGTATTATTTTGGAGCAAACCGATATCCTGCTGCTCGACGAGCCGACCAACCATCTGGACATGCAGGCAGTGGACTGGCTTGGGGAATACCTCGAGAATTATCGCGGCACGGTTATGATTATTTCCCACGACCGCTGGTTTATTGATCAGTGCTGCGACCGCGTGATCGAGATTCACGACTGCACCTGCGACTTTTATAATGGCAACTATTCGTATTACGCGGTCGAGCGGGAGCGGCGTCGGGAAGAACAGCTCAAGCACCATGAGCATGAGCTGGCCGAGAAAAAACGCCTCGAAGCGACCGCCCGCGCAATGCACGAGCACGGCACCGAGCATCTGGCCAAGCGCGCGGCGTCTATTGAAAAGCGCATCGCGCGCATGAAAGTCACCGACCGCCCCAAGACCGAAAAGAAAATGACCGTCACCTTCGGCGACCCGAACTACGAGACGGAAGAAGTCCTTAAGGTAAAGGATATTACAAAGAGTTATGACGGGTGGGAAATATTACACGATATCAGCTTTAACATCCGCAACCGTGAGAAGGTGGCGCTGCTGGGCGCGAATGGCGCGGGCAAAACGACGCTGCTGAAGATTCTGCTGGGCGAGGAAACACCGGATAACGGTGTGATTCGCAAGGGGGTGGGTCTGCGTCCGGCCTACCTGCCGCAGCAGGTGCACTTTGCCAACCCGCATCGTAATCTGATTGACACCCTGATTTACGATAAAAATGTGTCCATGCAGGTGGCGCGCAACCGGCTGGGCTCGTTCCAGTTTACCGGCGAGCAGCAGATGAAAACCGTGGAAATGCTGTCCGGCGGTGAAAAAAGCCGTCTGCGGCTGTGCGAGCTGATATACGATCCGCTCAATTTCCTCATCCTCGACGAGCCGACCAACCATCTGGATCTGGCCAGCCGCGAATGGATAGAGGAAGCGGTCGAAGCGTTCGACGGCACGTTGCTGTTCGTTTCGCATGACCGTTACTTTGTCGAACGGTTTGCGACCCGCGTGCTGTATCTGGAGGACGGGCATCTCATCGACTTTATCGGCTCATACTCGGATTTCCTGAAATACCGCGAAAAAGGGGAAAAACCGGAGAATCCCGCGCCCGCCCCGACGCCAAAGCGCAAAAAGCCCGATGTCCCGACGCTGGACGACGTTCCCCGCCCGCCGGAAAAGCCGCGTCGCACGGGCGGCACGAAAATTCTGCAAAAGCAGCTGGGCACCCTTGAGCGGGAGATTTCCCAGCTGGAGCGGCAGTCGGCGGATTTGGAACAGCAGATGATCGAGGCCTCGTCCGACTCGGCGCTCCTTTTGGAACTGATGACCGAAAAGGAGGCGTGCGACGAGTCGCTTGCCGCCAAGATGGATGAATGGGAGGCCGTCGCGGCTGAATTGGAGGAGTTGCAGCAATGACCGAACGCAAAATCTGGCTGGCGCTCGCGGCGGTGTTCGCCGTGGGCGGCGTGGTGCAGCTGCCGTGGGCGCCGTCCCGATTCGGCGCGGCGTTCTTTCTGGCGCTTGCCGTCGGCTGCGCTGGAATGTGGCTGGTGCTGCGCGGACAGGAGCAATTTTACGCCTGCCGCGTGCTGGCAGTTGTCGGCCGCGTGTTGTTCGCTCTGCTTGTCCTGTCGTTTGCCGCAATCCAAATTTTTGTCATTCAGGCAGGTATGCGGACCGAACAAGCGGATACGCAGGCGGATTATTATATCGTACTGGGCGCGCTGGTCAATACCGACGGACAGCCGTCGGCAGCGCTGGCCGCGCGATGCGATACCGCAGCGGAATTGCTGGCTGCGCATCCGAACAGCAAAGCGGTGCTGTGCGGCGGGCAGGGCGACAACGAACCGCGCACCGAGGCGGCATCCATGTTTGCGTATCTGACCGAGCGCAAGGGGATTGACCCTGCGCGTCTGCTGCGCGAGGATATGTCAACCAATACGATTGAAAATCTGGAAAATGCGCGCACACTGATTGAAACGGAAGAGGCGCGCGATCATGAGAGCTATACCGCCGCGGTGGTGACGAGCGACTATCATCTGGCGCGCGCCAAGGTGCTGATGCGCCGCGCGGGCTATGAAGAGGGACTGGGCATACCCGCACCCACGCCTTACCCGGGGCAGTGGGTCGCGGTGCGCTGCCGGGAATACTGCTCAATCCTCGGGCTGATGCTGACCGGCCGTTGGACGGCCTGAGGGGAAGGAGAAACGCATGTTTAAAAAAGTAAAGGCGTTGTGCCAGCGTATGGATGAGCTGGAGGCCCGTTTGTCCGAGCCGGGGCTGTACGACGACCCCGACCGCGCGGCAAAGCTGCTCAAGGAACGCAATGAGCTGGAGCCGATTGTCGCGGCCTACCGCGCCTATGAGCAGGCGCAGCAGACCATTACGGACGCGACCGAAATGTTGTCCGACCCGGATATGAAAGAACTGGCGCAGGAGGAGCTGCACGCGGCCAAAGCCGAGGAAAAGCGGCTGGAGGATGAATTGAAGATTTTGCTGCTGCCCAAAGACCCGAACGACGAGAAAAATATTTTCGTGGAAATCCGCGGCGGCGCGGGCGGTGAGGAAAGCACGCTGTTTGCCGCCGACCTGTACCGCATGTACACGATGTATGCGGATAAGCGCGGCTGGCAGACCGAGGTGATGAGCGCGTCCGAAACCGAGCTGGGCGGCTATAAGGAAATTGTGTTCCGTGTGGCGGGCGATAAGGTGTATTCGCGGCTCAAATTTGAGTCGGGCGTTCACCGCGTGCAGCGTGTGCCTGAAACCGAGAGCCAGGGGCGCGTCCATACCTCGACCACGACGGTCGCGGTGCTGCCTGAAGCGGAAGAAGTGGACTTCTACCTCGACCCGAACGACCTGCGCATTGACACCTTTCGTTCATCAGGCGCGGGTGGCCAGCATATCAATAAAACATCCTCGGCCATTCGTGTCACCCACATCCCAACCGGAACGGTTGTCGAATGTCAGGATGAGCGCAGTCAGCATAAGAATAGGGACAAAGCGCTGCGTGTGCTGCGCAGCCGACTGTACGAGGCTGAGGTGGAAAAGCAGCAGGCCGCCATTGCCGCCGACCGAAAGAGTCAGGTCGGCACGGGCGATCGCTCGGAGCGTATCCGCACCTATAATTATCCGGAAAACCGCGTATCCGATCACCGCATCAAGCTGACGCTGTATAAGCTCGACCAATTTTTAAACGGCGATATGGATGAGATTCTGGATGCACTCATTGCAGCGGACACCGCCGAGAAGCTGAAAGCGCAAAGCGAAGCTTGACCCCGCGAAAGGAGAATTTGTACGATGAATGAACTTTCTGCACTTTTACAGTCCGCGCCATGGCTTTGGATTGGCATTGCGCTGGTCGTCCTCAACCTTGTGCTGTTTGTGCTTAAGGTTACCAAAAAACTCATCCTGCTGGCCATCGGCGCGGCACTGGTTGCCGTGGGTATCTATGCCGGTGTGATTGAGGCTCCGGATGTATTGTTGGCGCTGCCAATGCTGTATTTAGGATGATAAATCCCATATGGAAGTGAAATATACATGAAAACAATCATGCTTTCCCCACAACAAGATAAAAATGCAGTAAAAACGGCAGCTGACTTGATTTTACAGGGTGAAGTGGTGGGTATGCCCACAGAAACAGTCTATGGACTTGCCGCCAACGCCTTAAATGGGGAAGCAGTGGAAAAAATTTTTCGCGCGAAGGGCCGTCCGCAGGATAATCCGCTCATCGTGCATATTGCGGACTTCGAGCAGATGTACGAGCTGTGTCCGGCGGTGCCTCCGCAGGCCAAACTGCTGGCCGAAGCGTTCTGGCCCGGCCCGCTGACCATGATTGTACCCAAGGGTGACTGCATCCCGGAGGCGGTTTCGTGCGGGCTGGAAACGGTCGGCATTCGCCTGCCTTCGCATCCGCTGGCGCGCGCACTCATTCGTGCGGCAGGCGTACCGCTTGCTGCGCCGTCGGCCAATACGTCCGGTCGCCCGTCTACCACGACGGCCGAGCACGTGCTGCGCGATATGGACGGCCGCATCGCCGCCATTCTGGATGGCGGACCATGCGGCGTGGGCGTGGAGTCCACGGTTGTGACGTTCGCGCTCGATAAGCCGCGTTTGCTGCGGCCGGGCGGCGTGACGCTCGAGCAGCTCGAAACCGTGCTGGGGGAGATTGAGGTCGACCGCGCGCTGTATGAGAAAATCGGAGACGATGTCAAGGTGTCCGCGCCGGGGATGAAATATCGCCACTACGCGCCGAAAGCGCCCGTGACGGTGGTACGTGGCGCCCCACAAAAGACGGCGCAATACATTGTAGAGCATATATCCGGCCCCACTGGTGTGCTATGTTTTGACGAATATAAAGATATTTTCCCCACCTGCACGGTGGAGTGCTTCGGTTCGCAGACAGACCTTGCCGCGCAGGCGCGCGAGGTGTTTGACCGGTTGCGCGCGTTTGACGATACGGACGTGCAGCAGATTTGGGCGCAGTGTCCGTCCGACGAGGGATTGGGGCTTGCAGTCGCCAATCGCATCAAAAAAGCTGCGGGCTTTCATGTGATCGAGGTAGAATGACCGCATAACCCGCAGGAGAAGGTGGAAAAATGAGAATCATCGGCCTGACCGGCGGCAGTGGCACAGGCAAAGGGACGTTTGCCGCTCTGCTGCGCGAAAAAGGCGCGGGCTGGGTGGATGCGGATGCGGTCTACCGCACGCTTTGCGCGCAAAACCGCGAGATGCTTGCCGCGCTTGACGCAGCGTTCGGCGGTGTGCTGGACGAAACCGGCGCGCTTGACCGTCCAAAGCTCGCACACATTGTATTTTCCGACCCGGAAAAGCTGCAAAAACTGAATGAAATTACCCTGCCTTACATCCGTGCGGCATCCCTCGACGCGATGCGCGCGCAGGGCGATTGTCCGTTTGTGCTGTACGATGCACCGACGCTGTTTGAAGTGGGTGCGGACAACTTGTGCCAGTGCGTGATCGGCGTGCTGGCCGATACCGAAGTGCGTGTGCAGCGTATCATGGCGCGGGATGGCTTGGACGAGCAGGCGGCGCGTGCCCGCATCGGCGCGCAGCCGGACGCGAATTTTTATCGCGCGCGCTGCCATTACATTGTGGAAAACAACGGCGACCTTGCCAATTTACAGCGACAGGCCGACGCGATTTTGAAAGATTTAAGTAAAGGAGACTGAGTTATGACTTCCGAACAGCTGTTTTATGACAAAAAACCCGGCTTTGACCGTCTGACCGGCAGCGATAAACGCGGCATGCAGACCTATGCCGAGGAATACAAGGCGTTCCTTGACGAGTCCAAGACCGAGCGCGACGCAGTCAAGGAGATGGTGCGCATGGCCGAGTCCAAGGGATTTCGCGCATGGACGCGCGACGACACGGTAAAGCCCGGCGACAAGCTCTATCAGGTCAACCGCGACAAGGGTATCATGCTCGCCGTCATCGGCAAAAAGGGCATGGCGGAGGGTGTGCGCCTGACCGCCGCGCATCTCGACGCGCCGCGTGTGGATATCCGCACCATACCGCTGTATGAGGACGGCGGCATGGCGTTCTTTAAGACGCATTATTACGGCGGTATCAAGAAATACCAGTGGACGGCGATTCCGCTCGAGCTGCGCGGCGTGGTGTGCGTGTGCCATAACGGGCAGGTGAAAAAGGTTGAGGTGCGCGTGGGCGATAAGGCGGATGACCCGAAATTTGTCATCACCGACCTGCTGCCGCATCTTGCCTCCGAGCAGATGACCAAAAAGGCGACCGAAATCGTTAAGGGCGAGGGACTGAATGTGCTCATCGGCTCTGTGCCGAGCGAAACGGTGGATGAAAAGTGCAGCGAGAAGATTAAACTGGCCATCATGGAGCACTTAAACCGCCAGTACGGTATGGTGGAAGCGGATTTCCTTTCCGCAGAGCTGTGCTGTGTGCCTGCGTTCAAGGCATGCGACATCGGCTTTGACCGCTCGTTTGTCGGCGCATACGGCCACGACGACCGCGTTTGCTCGTACACTGCGGCGACCGCGCTGCTCGACCTGAAGGCAACGCCGGCCCATACCTGCGTATGCCTGCTGGTGGACAAGGAGGAGACCGGCTCGGACGGTGTGACCGGCATGCAGTCGCGTGCATTCGACACCTTCATGGCCGACCTGTGCCGTGCGCAGGACGCGCTGCTCGAAGAGTGCTATGAAAATTCGGTCTGCCTGTCCGCGGATGTGTGTAACGCCTTTGACCCCAACTTTCCAGAGGTGTCTGAGAAGCGCAATGATGCCAAAGCCAACTGCGGTTTTGCGCTGGTCAAGTACACGGGCGCGCGCGGCAAGTCCGGCACGTCGGACGCGACCGCGGAACTGATGGCGCGTATCCGCTGCATTTTCGACAAGGCGGATGTCGTCTGGCAGACTGGTCAGCTTGGCAAGGTAGATCAGGGCGGCGGCGGCACGGTTGCGATGTATCTGGCCAACCGCAACATCGATACGGTGGACGCAGGCGTGCCCGTGCTCTCGATGCACGCGCCGTTTGAGGTGATTGCAAAGCTTGACCTGTATATGGCGTACAAGGGCTTCGGAGCCTTTTATAAGGACTGAAATACAGAAAAAGGGCGCTGAAAAGCGCCCTTTTCTTGTATTACATCTATATTACACTTTTTTGGTAGGAATGTACAAGGCGTGTCGGTTGTGATACATTGATAAAGCGGCAGCGATGCCGCAAAGCGAGCAAAGGAGAATGAAAAAATGGAATTCAAACAGGTGCTCTCGTATTTTCTGACCGGCGCTGCGTTGTTATCGGTAACGACTACGGCGCTGGCTGCGGAGCATCCGGTCGATGTGCAGACAGGGGCATGGTATCAGCCTGCGGTCGAGTATGTGCTGGAAAACAACCTGATGGATATTACACAGGAGGATACTTTTACGCCGGACAATGCGGTCACCCGACAAGCGGTTGCGGACGCGATTTACCGCGACGCGCAGCGGCAGGGGCTGGAGCCGGATATTTCCGTGGGCAAGGGCATGATGCAGCTGCACGACTACGCGCAGCTGGAGGAAAGCTATCTTCCCGGTCTGGCGTATTGCTTTAACGCCGGTATTCTGACCGGCGATAACAAGGGATATCTGCACGCAACGGAAACCATCACCCGAGAGGAGTTCGCGGCTGTGCTTGCGCGCTACGATCAAATTTTGCTCAACCGCGCAGCGGCTGAGACAACGGGCAGGCCGGTTAAT
Source organism: Candidatus Agathobaculum pullicola (assembly GCA_019115085.1). Lineage (GTDB taxonomy): Bacteria > Bacillota > Clostridia > Oscillospirales > Butyricicoccaceae > Agathobaculum > Agathobaculum pullicola. The sequence continues at coordinate 26,573 of DXEF01000020.1, forward strand.
GTGACAGAATTTGCAAACTGGTATGAGGCCGAGGCCGAGATGCGGGCATTCACGGATTACAATACAATCAGCGCATGGGCGCGTGAGAGCGTCACCGCATGCCTTGCGGACAATTTACTGCATGGCAACGCAGACGGCACCTTTGCGCCGCAGGCGCAGGTGACTCGCGCGGAGCTGGCGCAGATTCTGTATCACTTCTCTCGGAAGGCATAAAACCGATATGGTAAAGCAAAACGGCCGCTATGTTTTAGCACATAGCGGTCGTTTTGCTGCGTTATCCCAAGATGGAAAATTCAACCTCTTCTAAGGGGTACCCGTCCTCGAGGATCATAGGGGCGTACAAGTTGTGATCGGCAAGCGTCTCGGGAAGATGTGCGATTGTGAAATGCAGCTGGCTGCCGCCGCCCTCGCGTGGAGACAGCAGCAGGCTGCCGCCGTGCAGCTGTGAGATGCGCTGGATGAGCGGCAAGCCCAGTCCGGGCGGTGTACCCTGCCGCGCGAGCGCAAGGTATTCATCGAGCGGGACGGGCATCTGCCAGCCGGACAGCAGCGCTTCAAAGCGCGTAGCGTCAAGCCCCGGCCCACGATCGGCTACCGTAATGGTGTAAAAGGCGCCGTCATCATATAGGCTCAGGGAAATATCGCCGTCCGGCGGCGTGACATGCAGGGCATTGGAAAGCAGGTTGTACAATGCCGTGCGGATGAGCTGCGGCTCTATCAGCGCAATGCAGCTATCGTCCGCATGCACCGTGATGGGTGCGGCGTCGCTGGAAGCATATGAGGATGCCTGCTCCGCAGCGCTGCGGCATAGCTCGGCCAAATCATCATGGCGCAGCCGCAGTTGCTCGGTCAGCGGCGGATCGTGCAGAAAGTCCGAGTGCATGAGAAGGCGGTGTAAGCGCAGACACTGGCGACGCAAATGCGCGGCGAGTGTGGGATCGTCTACTTGCGCTGCGTCCGCAAGCAGCGTTCCCAGATACTGTGTACCCTTGGCGTGCAGCACGCGAAGCGTGCCATCGTAGGAGGCGCGGTCATCACGCACAAAGGCCAGCAATGCGCCGTCACGGTGCGGCAGGATCTCCAGACGGTATTCCAGACCGTCCAGCTCTTCGTATACTGTATGCGGTATGTGCGCGGCGATGCAATCGCGCAGAGCTGCCGCTGCTTGTTCGCTGAGCAGCTGATCAATACGCTCGAGCGGGTGCAGCCCGGTCAGGCGAGCGGCGATTTCATTGCTGTTTTCTATATAGAGCGAGGAAGAAACCGTAACAACCGCTGCGTCACGCAGACCGGTACGGGTGAGCAGTTCGCGCAGGGTTTTCTCGTCAATCTGTGAAAAGAACGTATCCGCCATCTTTATCCTCCAAAATATTTTTTGTTTCTCTTTTCATGAGTATAAGGCCGCGCGGGGACTGAAATACTATATTTTGTGGGATGTGCTTATTATACCACCAGACGGGAATGCTTTGCAAAGAAAATTGTACAAAAAGCCCAGTCATAATGACAAAAATTTCACAAATATTACACCTTGCGGCAGGCGACCCGTTTAGTGTATAATAAAACTATCGACAGAGACTCATTAAAAACATTTTAGGAGGATACTGCAAATGGCTATCAAAGTTGGTATCAATGGCTTTGGCCGTATCGGCCGTATGGTTTTCCGCGCTGGTCTGAAGAACCCGAACATTGAGTTCGTAGCGGTAAACGATCCGTTCATGACTCCGGACTACATGGCATACATGCTCAAGTATGACACCATGCACGGTCGCTATGACGGCACCATCGAGTTTGACGACAACTCCATCACGGTAGACGGCAAGAAGGTTCAGTTCTTTGCTGAGATGGATCCCAAGAATATTCCGTGGGGCAAGGCTGGCGCAGACTACGTTGTTGAGTCCACCGGCGTTTTCCTGACCAAGGAGAAGGCTCAGGCACACATCGACGGCGGCGCTAAGAAGGTTATCATGTCCGCTCCGTCCAAGGATGACACCCCGATGTTCGTTATGGGCGTTAACCAGGACGCTTACACCAAGGATATGACCTTTGTGTCCAATGCTTCCTGCACCACCAACTGCCTGGCTCCGATCGCTAAGGTTCTGGACGAAGCATTCGGCATCACCGAAGGCCTGATGACCACCGTTCACTCTGCTACCGGCACCCAGAAGGTTGTTGACGGCCCGTCCAAGAAGGACTGGCGCGGCGGCCGTGCGGCTTGCGGCAACATCATTCCGTCCTCCACTGGCGCTGCGAAGGCAGTAGGCAAGGTTTACCCGAAGCTGAACGGCAAGCTGACCGGTATGTCCATGCGTGTTCCGACTCTGGACGTTTCCGTTGTTGACCTGACCTGCAACCTCGCTAAGCCGGCTAAGTACGAGGACATCTGCGCTGCGATGAAGAAGGCTTCCGAGACTCCGCTGTCTGAGGGCGGCCTGCAGGGCGTTCTGGGCTACACCGACGAGGACGTTGTTTCCTCCGACTTCCTGGGCGACGCTCGCACCTCTATCTTTGACGCCAAGGCTGGCATCCAGCTGACCGACACCTTCGTGAAGGTTGTTTCTTGGTACGACAACGAGTGGGGCTACTCCAACAAGCTGCTGATGCTCATCGAGCACATGGCTGAGGTTGACAACAAGTAAGTTATCCTCTTGAAATCCACAAAGCACCCTTTCCTTGCGGAAAGGGTGCTTTTTTATTTGACATATGATATACTCACAGCAGGAAATGAGGTGGTTCGCATCAAACGGAAATACAGCCAAGAGGAAGTCGAAGCGCGTTTGCACGGCAGGTTTTACTGCAATCCAGATGACAAAAATCTTTTTGTGCGCCGCAGAGCATGGGGCGCGTGGACGATGAATATGGGAAATCCGTGGGCGTGGTGCGCCGTGGGCGCAATCGCACTGGCGGTTTGTACGGCAGTATATTGGCTGATCACAATATAAATGACAAAATCCGAGGACCTGTGCCTCGGATTTTGAAAACGACTTAGCGGCCTCGGGCCGCGTCCGGAGGTATCAAAAGCGGTTTGCTTGTAGGCCTCTGACCTCTTCTGCTGCTGTGCGACATTCAAATGAGAGCAAACTGGAACCGCTTTTGCAGATAGGGGGTATGGATACCCCCCTGTCACTGGTCGTTGGACCACTTCAGCTTATCAAATACGTAGAACAGCAAACTCATCAGCATGCCAACGATGGCGGCCAGCGTCATGCCGGATAGCGACACATTGCCAAGCGACAACGTCACGCCCGAAAGACCGGTGACAAAGATGACCGATGTCAGCGCCATGTTGCGGTTTTTGCCATAATCGACGTGGTTATCCACCAGAATACGCAGACCGGAGGTACCAATCATGCCGTACAGCAGGAAGGAGATACCGCCGATGACCGGGCCGGGAATGGTCTGGATGAGCGCTGCCAGCGGGCCGACAAACGAGCAGATGATGCTCAGCACAGCCGCGCCGCCGATGACGCGCACCGAATATACCTTGGTGATGGCCATTACACCGATGTTTTCGCCGTAGGTGGTGGTCGGCACCGAGCCGATAAAGCCCGAAATCATGGTCGAAAAGTTGTCCGCGAACAGCGAGCGATGCAGGCCGGGGTCCTTTAGCAGGTCACGACCAACGACCTTGCTGGTGACCAGCTGATGGCCGATGTGCTCGTTGGCAATGACCAGAATGACCGGCAGGATGATCAGGATGGCTTCCAAATCAAACTTCGGGGTCTGGAAATTCGGCAGCTGAAACAACGGCTGCTGGATGGCGGCAACAATGCCGTCCCAGATGACATGTTCTCCCGAAACATATTCGGTGATAAGTCCGGCGACATAGCCGCAGATAATGGCAATCAGAATCGGGATGACCGACAAAAACTTGCGGAACAGCACACTGCCGAGCACCGCAACGGCAAGTGTTACGCAGAAAGTAATTACAGTCGAGGTCGTCACGCCGTCTCCGACAATCTTGCCCGTGGATGCGGCGGAGCCAGCCAGTTCCAGGCCGATAAGCGCCACAACCGGCCCCATTGCCGCAGGCGGGAGCACCACGTCAATCCATTTGGTGCCGCATTTATAGATGATGGCTGCGAGGATACAGCCGCACAGACCGACGATCACAAAGCCGCCCAGTGCATACTGGTATCCCCAGTTCTGAATGACGATGGTGGCCGGCGCGATGAATGCGAACGACGAGCCGAGATAGGCGGGCGCCTTGCCCTTGGTGATGAAGATAAATAGCAGTGTGCCGATACCGTTCATAAATAGCACGATAGCCGGGCTGATGCCGAACATAAACGGCACCAGCACGGACGCGCCGAACATGGCGAACATGTGCTGGATAGACAGCGGTACGAGCAGGCGCGGCGGCACCTTTTCTTCGACCTGAATGATTCGATTGGTTTGCATGTTACTCTTTTATCCCCTTTTTGTTATTTCGGCAGTGCGCCGATGTGTATAAAAAGCGCGCGGAGCGCGTTTTTCTCAGCAAAACAGGCGCCGGATATCATCCATGCGCGCGCATGCCATATTATACCCCATTTCGTAGCCCCATTCCAGCTTTTTCACATCTTTTTCAAAGCTCTCCAAATGGTCGGTGGGCTGGAGCAGAACGGTGTTCTGCGGCTGTTTTTCCGCCAGCTGATGGCAGAAGCATACGGTTTCGTTGTAGCGTTTGGGGCGCGTGAGCATAGTGCGTGTCAGTGCGGGGTACTTGCGTCGGAAGGCACGCGCGGCAAGCTGAGTGCGGTGCGTCATTTCCTTGCGGTAGTCGAGTGGCTGGGTAAGCACAATCAGATTTTTTTCGTTGCCGTCATGCAGGCTTTTGACAATCGGAATCGGGTCGGCAAGACCGCCGTCATAATAGGTCTCGCCGCCGATGACGACCGGCGGGAAATAAATCGGGATGGCGCAGGTCGCGCGCAGCATGGTGCTGGCGCGGTCAAGCTGCATGCCGTCAAGGTATTCCGCCTGACCGGTGCGCGCGTTGGTCACACCGACGCGGATGCGGCCCGCATAACGGTGGTAGGTATCCCAGTCAAACGGAATCAGCTCGTTCGGAATGGTGGAGAACACAAACTCCACCCCGAAAATCGAGTGGTCGCGCCGCAGATTGCGCGCACCCAAATAGCGTTTGTCATTGCGGTACTGCCGCAGTACCTCCAGATTGCGTCCGCGCTGGCGGGATAGATAGGACACGGCATAGGTGATGCCGGCGGAAACGCCGATGACATAGTCGAACATCAAATCGTTGTCGAGCAGCGCGTCCATCACGCCGCACGAAAATACCGGGCGGAACGTGCCGCCTTCCAGAACAAGTCCTGGCATGCTTCCTCATAACCTTTCTGCTTGGGATGATTTACCGACGCTTGCGCGTGGGCGGTTTGCTCTTGCGGCCGCGTCCTTTGCCGCGGCTCTGACGGCGGCGCTGCGCGCGGTTGCCGGGTGCGGGCGCAAACGCGGGAGGCGGCGCGTCCTCGGTTGGGTCGGACATGGGCAGCGCGCCTTCGGCGGGTGCAAAGTCGATTTGCCCGGTCACTTCGCTTGCAGCAATCAGCTTGACGCGAATGGGTGTGCCGATGGTGAAGCGCTTGCCTGTACGGCGACCGGTCATGGTCATGCGCTGCTCGTCATACTGGTAGAAGTCGCCTGCGAGCAATTCGACGCGGATCAGGCCTTCGCAGCCGTTTTCAAGCGCCACAAAGATGCCGAACGACTGCACGCCGGATACTTCGCCGTCGAACTCCTCGCCAATGAAGCGCTTCATATAGGCCGCGATATACAGCTTGTCGATATCGCGTTCACATTCGTCTGCTGCCTGTTCGCGCGTGGAGGATTGAGAAGCCGCTTCCTCGCACAGCGTGTGGTCGGCGGTCGTAAATTCTTCGCCGGCCAGCGCCTTTTGCAGCATCCGGTGCGCCACTAAGTCGGGATAGCGACGGATGGGCGAGGTAAAATGCAGATAGAACTTGGCCTTCAGACCGTAGTGTCCGATGCACTCATCCGCGTAGCGCGCGCGGGCAAGGCTGCGCAGCAGCAGCGTGGGCAGAATACGCTGCTTGGGATCGTTTTTCGCACCGCGCAGCACAGTCTGGAACTGAAAGGTGTCCTCGGGCTTGGAGGGGTCAATGCGGTAGCCAAACGGCCGCGCAAACGCCGCGAATACGCGCAGTTTGTCCGGGTCGGGGTTTTCGTGTACGCGGTACACAGTCGGAAACTCCCTTTTGCACATATACTCCGCGACCGCTTCATTCGCCGCAAGCATAAATTCCTCAATGAGTTTTTCGCTCTCGCCGCGGTCGCGGTACTGGATGTCGGTCGGATTGCCGTTTTCGTCCACGATGATCTGCGCTTCCGGGATATCGAGCTCCAAAGCGCCGCGCTCAATGCGCCGCTTGTACAGTGCGTGCGCAAGATTGTTCATGCGCTCGGCGGTATCGACGAGGAAGGCATACTCCTCCCGCAGGGCTTTGTCGCCCGCGAGGATTTTGTTTACCTTGTTGTAGGTCATGCGCGCGCCCGACCGGATAACCGATTTGGCAAAGCGCGCCTTGTACCGCCGTCCGTCCTTGTCTATTTCCATCAGCGCGGAGAAGGTCAGGCGATCGACGCCGGGGTTTAAGGAGCAAATGCCGTGGCTGAGCGCAAACGGCAGCATGGGCACGACATGGCCTGGGTAATAAACCGATGTGCCGCGACGGAACGCCTCCATATCGAGTGGTGCGCCGGGCGTGACATAATGCGACACGTCCGCAATGTGCACGCCGAGCAGCCAATGTCCGTTTTCGAGCGGCTCGAGCGATACTGCGTCGTCAAAGTCCTTCGCGTCGTCGCCGTCGATGGTGAAAATCAGCTTGTCCCGCAGGTCGAGACGATCCTTGCACGCCGCCGAGTCGACCTCCTGCCCGATGGCGTCCGCCTCTTGCAGCACTTCGTCGGGAAATACATCATACACGCCGTTTTCGTGCAGGATGCCCGCAATAGCAGCTTCCATCGTGCCGTCCTCGCCCAAGTCCGCTTCGACGACGCCTTGCGGCGGCAGCTTTTCATCTCCATAGCAGGAGATAGACACCGCGACACGGTCGCCGGGCTGGGCATCGCCCAGATGGTGGCGGTCGATGGCGACTTCGGGGTATTTCTTGGAGACCGGCTGCACGAAATAGGCTTTTCCGCGCTGCACCAGCGCGCCGGTCAGCTCGCGGTCGGCGCGGCGCAGCACGCGAATGACCGTGCCTTCACGTCGGCCACGATTGTTCTTGCGTTCGGACAGCTTGACCAGCACGCGGTCGCCGTGCCACGCGCCGCCGTTTGCGCCGGGCGGGATGAACAGGTCATCCGGCTTGGCGCCATCCGCAGGCGCGTCGGGGGCAACAAAGGCGAAGGCGCGTTCGGTAGCAAGATAGGTACCCGCCACACAACCGTAATGTGTGCAGACTGCAAAACGGTTTTTCTTGTTTTTCATCACCTGACCGTCCGCTATCAGGCGGTCAAGCGCGTCTTTCAGCTCGTTCTTGCCGGTTTCGGGCAGGGCGCGGCGCATCTCGTCCATGCGCATGGGCTGTGTCAGTAGAGCAAGCAGTTTGCTTTCCAGCTCAGTTTGTTCCATAAAAAGCCCTCCTTTTTATTCAGTATACCATTATCCAAGGCGGATTAAAAGGAAAATTGGCGGAAGCTCCGGTTTGACGCAGGGCGGGGCGCATGGTACACTAAGGGTAAACAAAGCTTCCGGAAAGGGGAGTAGTATGATGAAAGCATTGATTACCGGTGCATCCTCCGGTATTGGACGTGAAATAGCCCGACTGCTATCCGCGCGCGGCTATGAGCTGATTTTGTGCGCGCGGCGCGAGGACCGGCTGCGCGAACTTGCCGCCGAACTGCCGACTGTGTGTCATATCATCGCGGCGGATGTATCGGACGCGAAGGAATGTCGCCTGCTGTATGAAGCGGCGCGCGGGGATGACCTTGAGGTGGTCGTCAATAACGCGGGCTTTGGTCTGTTCGGCGCGTTCACCGAGACCGATTTAGACGAAGAGCTGCGCATGATTGATACCAATATCCGTGCGGTGCATATTCTGACCAAGCTGGCTGTGCAGGATTTTGAGAAGCGCGGGCGCGGTTATGTGCTCAATGTCGCGTCGAGCGCGGGTTTCCTGCCGGGGCCGCTTATGGCAACCTATTACGCGACCAAAAACTATGTTCTGCGGCTGACACAGGCCATCCGCGAAGAACTGCGGCGCGCGGGTAGCAGCGTTCAGGTGTGCGCGCTGTGTCCCGGACCGGTGGATACCGAGTTTAACAAGGTGGCGGGCGTGGGGTTTGCGCTGGGCGGTCTGACCGCGCAGCGCGTCGCACGCGCGGCGGTAGACGGGATGTTCACGGGCAAGGGCATCATCGTGCCGGGGGCGGCGATGAAGGCGATGACATTGGCGCGGCATTTTGCGCCGGACAGCTTGCTTGCGCGCGTAACCTATCATTTTCAGCATAAAAAGGGTGGCGCATGACAGGACAGGAGATTCGGCGCACGCTGCAAAGCGAATTTGTGCGCACGCTGCGCAAGCCCTTTGTGGACGCGGTCAAGGCATACCGGTTGGTGCAGCCGGGGGATACCATCGCGGTCTGCATTTCGGGCGGCAAAGATTCGATGCTGCTTGCGCTGCTGATGCGGGATTTGCAGCGCACGGTGGACTTTTCGCTGCGCTTTCTGGCGATGGACCCGGGCTATACGCCCGAAGGCCGCGCGCGACTGGAAGCAAACGCCACGCATCTTGGTTTGCCGCTTGAGGTGTTTGAGACGAATGTGCTGCGTGTTGCGGGCAATCATGCGGCAGAGCATCCGTGTTTTTTGTGCGCGAAAATGCGGCGCGGTTATCTGTATACCGAGGCGCAAAAGCGGGGCTGCAACAAGATTGCCCTCGGTCATCACTATGATGACGCGGTTGAGACTGTGCTGATGGGACTGATTTACGGCGGTCAGGTGCAGGCGATGCTGCCGCGGCTTGCCGCGAAGAATTACGCGGGGATGGAGTTGATTCGCCCGCTTTATCTGACGCGCGAGCGCAGCGTACAGGCGTGGGTGGACTTTTGCGGGCTGGATTTTGCCTCGTGCGATTGCCCGGCGAAAAAGCTGGAAAGCGATACCAAGCGCGCGGCGGTCAAGGCACTGATTGCGTCGCTTGCGGCGGAAAATCCGCAAATTGAGGCGAATATTCTAAATGCCGTCAAGAATGTGGATACCGCAAAGCTGCTGGGCTGGCGGGACGAAAGCGGACGCCACAGCTTCCTCGACCGGTTGGAAAAGTAAGAAAAAGCGGAAAACCTGATGGGTTTTCCGCTTTTTTGTGGAATTTCCGGTCGCATAGCGCAAGTGCAATGAAAAACGGCCGCTTTGCGGCCGTTTTCATCAAAAGTCTGGCTTTGCCGCACTTTCCTGATTTACTCGAGGGAATTTTTCGGTTTTGATATACAACATGCGGATGGAGTTTAGCACACACAGCATGGCAACGCCGGTATCTGCGAACACCGCCAGCCACATAGACGCGATACCCGCAAGGCCCAACACCATGACGAGCAGCTTAACGCCCAGTGCAAACATGATGTTTTGCCGTGAGATGCGCTGTGCACCGCGCGCAATCTGTACAGAGGCAGGGATAGAAGACAGGTCGGCGTTCATGAACACCACGTCCGCAGCTTCGATTGCCGCGTCCGCGCCGCTGCCCATAGCTGCGCCTACATCCGCGCCCGCAAGCACGGGAGCGTCGTTGATGCCGTCGCCGACAAACATCACCGCGCCGTGCTTTTCACGCAGCTCGGTTAGCGCGGTCAGCTTATCCTCGGGCAGCAGGCGTGCGCGTACCTCTTGGATACCAAGCTCGTGTGCGACCGCGTCCGCGGTCTCCTGCGCGTCCCCGGTCAGCATGGCGGTGGTCAGGCCCTGCACCTGCATGCGGTCCATGGCCTGCTTTGCGTCTGCCTTGACCGTGTCCGCAATCACGATATGGCCGAGCAGCCGTCCGTCCTGCGCAAGAAGAACCTCGGTGCTGCCGGGCGTACCAGTGAAGCCTGCAAGGTCGATGCCATGCCGTTCGAGCAGCTTACGGTTACCGCACAGCACAGTTTTGCCGCCGATAACGGCTTCTATGCCCTCGCCGGCCTGCTCGCGGATGGAATCCGTAGCGGGATAGTCGGTCTGGCAGGCGGCCAGAATGGATTTTGCAATCGGATGCGTGGACGCGGATTCGCAGGCTGCTGCAAGCTGTAGCAGTTCAACGGCTTCCATATTCGCGTCCGTGGCAGGGATGACCTGCTGCACGGCGAAGTTGCCGCGGGTAATGGTACCGGTTTTATCCATGACAATGGTTTTCACGTCGCTGAGCGCCTCAAGCGATACGCCGCCTTTGAACAGGATGCCGCGTTTGGAGCCTGCGCCGATGCCTGCAAAGTAGGTCAGCGGTACGCTCAGCACAAGCGCGCACGGACAGGAAATGACAAGGAAGGTCAGCGCGGTGTATACCCAGTGTGCCCAGTCGCCGGTGATAAGGCCGGGGACGAGTGCGGTCAATGCCGCGATGCCGACCACAACGGGCGTATAGACACGCGAAAAGCGCGTGATGAAACGGTCGATTTTGGGTTTGCGCGCGGCGGCGTTTTCCACGCTGTCCAAAATACGCTGTACCATGCTTTCCGCCAGCACATGGGTGACGCGCAGGCGGAGTACGCCGTCCGTATTGACGCAACCGGACAGCGCACGGTCGCCGGGTGCGACGCGCACCGGCACTGGTTCGCCGGTGATGGCGGCGGTGTCCAGACGGCTGATGCCTTCTACGACTACGCCGTCGAGCGGGACGCGGTCGCCCGGACGGATGAGCACGAGGTCATCGACCTGCGCATCGGCGGCGGGAATGGCCTGCGTACTGCCGTCAGGCAGGATGCGATTGACGGTTTCCGGCCGCAAATCGACCGCCTGCATGATCTGACGGCGCGACCGTTCGACCGCGCGGTCCTCGAAATATTCGCCGATGCGGTAGAACAGCATAACACCGACGGCCTCGTCGGATGCGCCGATGACCCATGCGCCGATAGTGGCCAGTGCCATCAGAAAGTTTTCGTCAAACACGCGGCCTTTGCCGATACCCCGCACAGCTGTCAGCAGCACGCGCCAGCCGAGCAGGAAGTATGCGGCTAGCATGGCGACGACCTGCGGTACGCCGTCCAGCACCAATTCGCCGAGCAGAAACAGTCCCGCGCCAATGAGAAGTTCGGCCAGCGTATGGCCGCCGGCTTCTTCCTCGTCCTCTTCGGGCGCGATGACCTTTGTTGCGCTTTCGATGGAGGTGCAGATTTCACGGATACGGGGCAGCAGTGCGTCCGGGTTGTCGCCGGTCACGCGCAGCTGACGGGTTTCAAACACCAGCGTGCAGTCGTGCACGCCGTCCAGAAGGCTGATCTGGTGCTGCATTTCTGCCGCACAGTGCGCACAGCCGAGGTTTTGCAGCGTATACACGCGCTGTTTGCCGTGCTTACGGGAAGTATGCGCCGCGGAATGGTGTTCGTGATGCGCCAGATGATGTGCATGCCCGCAGTCGCAGGCATTATCGTGGTGATGGTCATGTCCGCAGCCGCAGGTATCATCGTGGTGATGGTCGTGTCCGCAGCCGCAGACATTATCGTGGTGATGGTCATGCCCGCAGTCGCAAGAGTCAGAATGGGAACATTCTGTGTTGTTTTCGATGTTTGTTATATGTGTATGGGCATGCAGTGTGCGTTCGGTGGCAGTTACAGCCTTGCAGGATTCTTGTGATGTCATAATGACGCCTCCCGATCTATATATGAATGATTGTTCATATGTTCATGTATTCATATTATGGTATAACAAGCGGTTTGTCAATATGGGATATGAAAAAAGATGCACAAAAGAAAAGACCGTCATTTGACGGTCTTTGATGCAGTTCGGAAAGACTCAGACAGCGTTTTTATCCGGCAGCTGTGCCAGAATGATGGCGGCAAACATGAGCACGCAGCCCAGAATCTCGCGGCCGGACAGCGTTTGATGCAGAATCACCCAACCGGCAAGCACGGAGATAACCGACTCCAGGCTCATGATAAGCGATGCAACCGTCGGATTCATGCCCTTTTGCCCGATAATTTGCAGGGTATAGGCCGCGCCGGAGGATAGTGCGCCTGCGTATAGCACAGGCTTCCAAGCGGCAAGTAATGCGCTCAGGCTGGGCTGCTCAAAGAGCAGCATACCCACGCCCGCAATCGCAGCGCATACATAAAACTGAATACAGGACATCTTTACGCTGTCGGTCAGCGGAGAAAAATGGTCAATGACCATAATATGTACAGAAAACAGGATGGCGCAGACAAAGGTGAGCAGGTCGCCGAGGTTCACGCTCAAGCCGTCGGTCAGGCAGAGAAAATACAGGCCGACAATTGCCAGCGCAACACCGCACCAGACCAGTCTGCCGCATTTACGCCCGAACAGAAGGCCGAGCAGCGGCACGATTAAGATATAGCAGGCAGTCAGAAAACCGGATTTGCCGACCGTAGTGTACAGCAGGCCAATCTGCTGAAAAATGCTTGCAAAGCACAGCGCCGTACCGCAGCACACACCGCCAAGTATCAGCGTTTTGCGTGCACGCCGTTTTTCTTCCGCATTTTCGTATGTGTGGATTGCTCCGTTCCGGTGCAGGATGGCAACAACGGGCAGCAGGACGATGCCGCCGATGACACTGCGTGCAAACAAAAAAGTGAATGGGCCGACGTAGTCCATGCCGACGCTCTGTGCCACGAGCGCCACACCCCAGATGGCAGCGGTGAGCAGCAGAATCAGAGAGTTTCGGATTTTCAAGGTGAAAACGCTCCTTTGCAGGAAAATTCTGAATACATAAAAAAACGAACCGCTTCAGGCGGTTCGCTTTTTTGGAGCTGCTGACCGGATTTGAACCGGTGACCTCATCCTTACCAAGGATGCACTCTACCTACTGAGCTACAGCAGCAAAGTGGCAGGGGCAGTAGGGATCGAACCCACGGCACTCGGTTTTGGAGACCGATGCTCTACCAGCTGAGCTATACCCCTATATGGCTCCTCAAGTTGGACTCGAACCAACGACCCTGCGGTTAACAGCCGCATGCTCTACCGACTGAGCTATTGAGGAATGTAAAAAATGCTGGTATCAAACTGCAACTTAAAATGTTTTGACACCGCTATGCGGTGTGCATGCTCACCCTCGAGCCAAGCGCCGCCGAATGGCGGTTGCTCTCGGGACGCACGCTGCGGCGCGTGTACCGACTGAGCTATTGAGGAATGTAAAAAGTGCTGGTACAAAGCTACAAGCATTTATTGCAGTTAGCCTAAACATTATAGCGCGTAAAGTGAAAAGTTGTCAAGAGAAAAATGAAAGAAAAAACGGAAAAATTCGTAAAAGTTGTTGGCCGGTCTGTGGCGGACGAACAGAGCCGCCCGCCACAGACGGTGAGGGATTTATTCGGCCAAACGGTAAATGGCAAGGATAGCGTCCTTATCGAGCGGGGTATAGCTTTTAACCGGGCCTTTTACGGTGCGCACGGTGTTGCTCGCAAGTGTTTCATAGTCTGCGGGCTTGATGCCGAGCTGCGACAGATGTACCGGCATGCCAATCTCCTCAAAAAAGCGCTTCATGGTCAGAATACCTTCGCGCGCGGTGCGCTCGGGGCAGGTAAAGTCCATCTCCACGCCGAACACACGGTTTGCCAGCTGTGCAAAGCGCGGGATATCGTTTTTCATCTCGTACATTGCCCACGCAGGGAACAGCACGGAAAGGCCCGCGCCATGCGCAATTTCGTCGCGGAAAGCGCTCAGCTCATGCTCGAGTTTGTGCACCGGGAACAGGCGTGTGCGGCCGCAGCCGGTGTAATCATTGTGGGACACGCTGCCCGCCCACATGAGAGTAGCGCGCGCCTCGTAGTCGTTGGGATTGGCGATGGCGCGGCGGCCCGCGTCGCGCGTTGCGATGAGCAGTCCCTCGCAAATGCGGTCGGTGATGTCGCTTTCGCCGCCCGCGGGGGTGAGGTAGCGCTCAAGCGTGTGCATCATGATATCCACGATGCCGCAGCCGGTTTGGAATTTGGATACGGAAAACGTGTTTTCCGGGTTGAGGAAGCTGATGCGCGGACGGTTGGTCTGGCTGGTGATGCCGCGCTTTTCGCGGGTTTCCTCGTTGGTCAGTACGCAGGAGTTGCTGCCTTCCGAGCCGGATGCGGCAAGCGTCAGCACGGTGGCGATGGGCAAAGTCTTGTCGGGCGCGGTGCCGGTGGAGGCAAATTCCCACGGGTCGCGGCCCGTGGCAACGCCTATGCCGATGCCTTTGGCGGAGTCGATGACCGAGCCGCCCCCGACAGCAAGGATAAAGTCGATTGCTTCACGTCGGCAAAGCGCAATGCCCTTGCGCACCATAGACACCTTGGGGTTCGGTTCGACACCGCCGAACTCAATAAATGACAAGCCGGCATGGAACAGGCTTTGCTCCACGCGGTCGAGCAGGCCGGATGAGCGCGCGCTCGCCCCGCCGAAATGCACCAGCACGCGGTGCGCGCCGATTTCCTTGAGTTTCGGGCCGATTTGCTCTTCAATCCCACGGCCAAAGACAATCTCGGTTGTTGTGTGGATGGTAAAATTCAGCATAGCGGCGACATCCTGCCTTTCTGATAGGAATAAGTTAGTTCTATTATACCTGTACCCTTGCAAAAAGTCAAAAAATTAGATAGAATAGTAAAGCAGATATCAAGGAAGATTTTGCATTCTGGGAGAAAGAGGGACTGTCCCTTTGTTGTATGAGTATTCTGCCCCGCAGTGGCTGCTGGTTTTTTATCTGTACTGCTTTCTGGGCTGGTGCTTTGAATCCACCGTCGTATCCCTACAACAGCGGCGGTTTGTCAACCGCGGCTTTTTGCGCGGGCCTATGCTGCCGATTTACGGCTTTGGGGCAACGATTCTGCTGCATGTTTCGCTGCCACTGTATGATCGGCCGGTGGAATTGTTTTTTGCCAGCATGCTGGCGGCGACGGTGTTTGAGTATGTTGTCGGCGTGGTGATGGAAAAACTGTTTAAGGTCAAATACTGGGATTACTCCACCCATCGGTTTCAGTTTCAGGGGCGCATCTGCCTGCAATCCTCGCTGTGCTGGGGCTTTTTGGGGCTGATTCTGGCGCGGGCGATCCATCCGCCGGTGGAGACCATTGTGGTGGTGCTGCCGTTCTGGCCGCTCATTGTGGTCGATGTGCTGCTTTCAGTTATGTTCGCGAGCGATGTTGCGGTATCCGTACGCACGGCATTGGATTTGGCACGTATGCTGGAGGAGTTGGACAAGCTGCGTGAGCAAGGCGCGGAGCTTCGCAGACAGCTTTCCGAGACCGCTTTGGTTCAGCTGACCCGTCTGTCATACCGTGTGGACGAAGCGCGCGGCGAATGGTCGGAGAAGATGGATGATGCCCGTGAACAGTTTTCTGAACGCATGGGCGGCGCTCGCGAGCAGTTTGCTGACGCGAAGGAGCAGATTCTTGCGCGGCTGGACGAGCTGCAAAATCGCTTTGACGAGCAGGCAGCGAGCCTTGGCCGCATCCGGAAAAGCATGCTGCGCGGCAACCCGACGGCGCGGTCTGCGCGCTATGATGCCGTGCTGCAGCGCCTGAAAAACCGGATTGACACGCGTCGCCGCGGTTAAAACTACGCAAAATGCACAAAATGATGCAAAATGATGCCATTCCATGCGCGCGTTTCGTCAGTTTTTCGCTTGCTAAAATGCGCGCTCGAGGTGTATATTAATAATACACCGGAGAACCTATCGTTTTGGTGGAGTATCCGTGAATTGTGTATCCCCTTTTTGGAGAGAAAGGCTTGAGATAAAATGAAAAGATTTGTTTATGCGGACAATGCGGCAACGACTCCGCTGTCCGAAACCGCATTTAACGCGATGAAACCTTGGCTGACCGAGTTTTACGGCAACCCGTCCTCGCTGTATCGCATCGGCCGCGAGGCTAAGATGGCGCTCAACGAGGCCCGCACGACAGTCGGCAAGTGCCTGAACGCGGCGTCTCCGGTCAACGAGGCCAATGACTACGCTCCGGGCGAAATCATTTTCACCGGCGGCGGTTCGCAGGCGGACAACCTTGCTATCCGCGGCTTTATGCACGGGCCGACGGCAAAAGGCCGCAAGCATCTGATTACCTCGAAGATTGAGCACCACGCGGTGCTGTACACCTGTGAGGCGCTGGAAAAAGAAGGCTTTCGCGTCACTTATTTGGATGTGGACAAGGAAGGCCATGTCGATCTCGAGCAGCTCAAGCGGGAACTGAGTGAAGATACCGCGCTGGTCAGTGTCATGGCGGCGAATAATGAAATCGGCACCATTCAGCCGCTGAAGGAAATTGCGGCGCTCGCCCATTCGGTCGGCGCAAAGTTCCATACGGATGCGGTGCAGGCGATCGGCCATATGCACATCGACGTGCAGGAAATGGGCATTGATATGCTGTCGCTGTCCGCGCATAAGTTCTGTGGCCCGCGCGGCGTGGGTGTGCTGTATCTGAAAAAGGGTATTGCACTCGAGCCGCTGGTGTACGGCGGCGGACAGGAGCGCGGCCTGTGCTCGGGCACCGAAAACACTGCGGGCTGCATCGGTCTTGCAGCGGCGATGAAGGAAGCCGTTGAGGGCATGGATGAGAAGATGGGCTACGTGAGACGACTGACGGATAAGCTGGTCAAGGGCGTGATGGACAACATTCCCTACACGCACTTTACGGGCGATCCGAAAAACCGTCTGCCGGGCACGGCGTCGTTTGTGTTTGAGGCGGTCGAGGGTGAAGGCCTGATTCTGATGCTGGACAACATGGGCATCTGCGGTTCGACCGGCTCGGCCTGCTCGACCGGTTCGCTTGACCCGTCTCATGTGCTGATGGCCATTGGCCTGCCGCACGAGATTGCGCACGGTTCGCTGCGCTTGACACTGGGCGAGCAGAACACCGAAGAGGATGTCGATTACATCATCGAGACGGTGGCACAGGTAGTGTCCACGCTGCGTTCAATGAGCCCGGTATGGGAAAACGGCAAACCTAACCTGACTGCAGCAAGTGAGCTGCACGAACATCACTAAGATAGATTTAGCAGAAAAAGGAGATTTTTTCTATGCAATACAGCGAAAAGGTATTCGATCACTTCACCCATCCGCGTAACGTGGGAGAGATTGAGGACGCTAACGGCGTCGGTGAGGTCGGCAACGCCAAGTGTGGCGATATCATGAAGATTTATCTCAAGGTGTCGGATGACGGCGTCATTGAGGATGTCAAGTTCAAGACCTTCGGCTGCGGCGCGGCAATTGCGACCAGCTCGATGGCGACCGAGATGGTCAAGGGCAAGACGCTGGAAGAAGCGCTCAAGCTGACCAATAAGGCGGTTGCGGAGGCACTGGACGGCCTGCCGCCGGTCAAGATGCACTGCTCGGTGCTTGCCGAGGAGGCGCTGCGTTCGGCTATCGCGGACTATTACAAGCGTCTGGGCAAGGATCCTACTGAGATTCTCGGCTGTGACATGGATTGCGCCGCTTGCCACCACGAGCATGACGAACACGCGCATTAAGTTGTAAACACACGCATACACTGAGGGCAGATTGCAAAATCTGCCCTCAGTTTGTCGAAATATTGCGCGCGGAGCGCGTATTTTATCAGAAAATAGCAGTGTGCTGCTATTTTTATCAAAAGGCCCAGCTTTGCCGGGCGTTTTGATGCGTGAATCATTCGCTCGGAAACGTGTTTCCGAGCGATAGCAGGGCAGATTGCAAAATCTGCCCTTTTGGCGTGTCTGAAGGAGGGAAGACAGCCTGCAATGACAGAAATTACAAAAAGTATAACATTCTTAAATGAATACAAAGTGTTAAAAAGCGCGATACAGCAGGGCAAAACGCCGCTGCTTGCGGTGGGACTGTCCGCGATCCATAAGGCGCATCTCGCGGCGGCGCTCGGACTGGACACCGGTCGTCCGGTGTGCGTGCTGACCGATGACGATACGGCAGCGGCGCGGTTTGCGCTCGACTTGCAGGCCTTTGCCGAGCGCGAGGTACTCACTCTGCCTGCGCGTGAATTGGTCATGGCGGATGTGGTGGGGGTGTCGCGCGGATATGAGCAAAAACGACTTGCCGTACTGGATGCTCTGCCGGATGCGGCCTTTTCGGTGGTGTCCGTGCAGGCGGCTGTGCAGCGCACCCTGCCGCCCGACGCACTGCAAAGCGCGGTGGTGCAGCTTGCCGTCGGACAAACCGTGCCGCTGGAAACACTCACGCAGCAGCTGATCCGCGCGGGTTACGAACGCTGCGTGCAGGTCGAGGGTATGGGTCAGTTTTCTGTGCGCGGCGGTATTCTGGACGTGTTCCCGCCGCAGGCAGCTAACCCATACCGCGTGGAGTTCTGGGATGACGAAATTGATTCGATTGCGACCTTTGACGTGGGCAGTCAGCGGCGGCTGGAAACCGCCGAGACACTGCGCTGTCTACCGTGTATGGAAACGCTGCCGCATCTTGCGCAGGGTGGCGCGAAGGGGCTGGCGAAGGCCGTGCGTGGGCTGCTTTCCACCCGCAAAAAGAAGCATCCTGACCTCGTGGCGCATATCGAGCGCGATGCGGAGCGGCTGGAGGAGACCGGCGCACTGCCCGCGGCGGACAAATACCTGCCGCTGGTCTATCCAGAACTGGCGACCGCGCTCGATTACCTGCCGGAAAACGCGATTGTGCTCATAGAGGATACGCCGCGTCTGCGTGACGCCGTGCGCGATTTTGCCGCTCGGATTGCGGATGACGTGACCGCGCTGCTCGAGCGCGGGGAGATGGCCCCCGGGCTGGACGGCTATGCGCTCGACTTTGGCGCGCTTGCCCGTATGCCGCATACGATTTTGCGGCTGGATAGCTTTCTGAATAACGTGCCCGAACTCGCCCCGCAGCATTTGGAAAACTTTGTCGCCAATCAGATGAACGCCTATGGCGGCAATCTGGACATGGCGGCCGCCGATATCCGCGGTTATACCCAGCAGGGACGTGCGGTGGCCGTGCTGTGCGGCAGTGCGCTGCGATGCCGCAATATGTGCGATGCGCTGATCGAAGCCGGGTTGACGGCAACGGTCAGCGACCTGCTGCCCAAAGGCGGGCAGGTGTGCGTCATGGAGGGTACGCTGTCCGCGGGCTTTGAATATCCCGACCTCGGTCTGGTGGTCATCACGGAAGGGCAAGTGCTTGCACGGCGCAAAAAGGCGCAGGTCAAGAAGTCGAACCGTGACCGCGTCAAGTCGTTCACCGACCTGACACCGGGCGATTTGGTCGTGCATGAGCATCACGGCATCGGTCGCTTTGTCGGCATGGAACGCATGACGGTGGACGGTGCGGAGCGCGATTTTATCAAGATTGCCTTTGCGGGCACGGATTTTTTGTATGTTCCGGCGACGAGCCTTGACCTGATTTCCAAATACATCGGCGGCGGCGAGCCGGAAAAGGTGCGGCTCAATAAGCTCGGCGGCGCGGATTGGTCGCGCTCCAAGGCGCGGGCCAAGGCGGCGGCTAAGGAACTGGCCGAGGGGCTGATAAAACTGTACGCCGAGCGCACTAAGGTCAAGGGGTTTGCTTTCCCACAGGACGACGCATGGCAGCGCGAGTTCGAGGAAGCCTTCCCTTATGAGGAAACCGACGACCAGCTGCGCTGCATCGCGGAAATTAAGATGGATATGGAGTCCGACCGACCGATGGATCGTCTGCTGTGCGGCGATGTGGGCTTCGGCAAGACCGAGGTTGCGCTGCGCGCGGTGATGAAGTGCGTGCTGGCGGGCAAACAGGCCGCAATCCTTGTACCGACTACCGTGCTTGCGCGTCAGCATTACCTGACCGCCTTGCAGCGGTTCCAAGGGCATCCGGTAACCATTGAGCTGCTCACACGTTATAAAACCGGCTCGGAGCAAACCAAGCTGCTCAAAAAGCTGGAGGCCGGCTCGGTCGATATCGTGATCGGCACGCATAAGCTGTTTAATAAGAAGATCAAGTTCAAAGATTTGGGTCTGCTCGTCGTGGACGAGGAGCAGCGTTTCGGCGTTAGCCACAAGGAAACGCTCAAGGAACTGTCCAAGAATGTGGACGTGCTGACGCTGTCCGCTACGCCTATCCCGCGCACGCTCAATATGGCACTGAGCGGCATCCGTGATATGTCCTCGATTGAGGAGCCGCCGCTCGACCGTCATCCGGTGCAGACGTTTGTACTGGAGCAGAATGACGGCGTGCTGCTGGACGCGATTCGTCGTGAACTCGCGCGCGGCGGGCAGGTCTACTACCTGCATAACCGCGTGGAATCTATCGCACGGTGCGCCAATTTGCTGCAACAGCGTCTGCCGGACGCGCGCATCGGCATTGTGCATGGCAAGATGACGCAAAAGGAGATTGCCGCCGCGATGAATGCCATGGCAGACGGCGAAACCGATATTCTGGTCTGCACGACCATCATCGAGACCGGCATCGACATCCCGAATGCTAACACGCTGATTATCGAGAACGCGGACAACATGGGACTTGCCCAATTGCACCAGATTCGCGGGCGCGTCGGCCGGTCGAGCCGCCACGCCTACGCCTATCTGTGCTATCGGCGCGGTAAGGCGCTTTCCGAGATTGCGCAAAAGCGTCTGTCTGCCATCCGCGAGTTCGCGGCGTTCGGCTCGGGCTTCAAGATTGCCATGCGCGACCTTGAGATTCGCGGCGCGGGCAATGTTTTAGGCCCTGAGCAGTCCGGACACATGATGAGCGTCGGCTATGACCTGTACCTCAAGCTGCTGGAAGAGGCCGTGCAGGAAGAGAAGGGCGAGACGCCCAAGCCGCGCGTGGACTGCGCGGCCGAGTTGCTGCTGAGCGCCAACCTGCCGTCCGACTATGTGCCGGATGCGGGTCAGCGCGTCGACCTCTACCGTCGCATCGCGCTCATCCGCACAGAGGAGCAGAAGAGCGACATGCTCGACGAGCTGATCGACCGTTTCGGCGAACCGCCTACGGAAGCCGTGGCGCTGCTGGATATCGCGCTGCTGCGCAGCCGCGCCAGCGATCAGGGCATTTCGGAAATCAAGGAACAGGATGGCCGTCTGCTGCTGACCTTTGCCCAGACCGACTTTGCGCGCCTGTCCGCGCTGTGTGGGGACGCGGACTTCCGCGGTCGCTTGCTGCTCAATGCAGGCTCAACGCCGTATCTGTCTCTGCGGCTGAACAAGGGCGAAGCGCCGCTCAACATGGCGGAAACGCTGGTCGGCAAGTACGCGCAGACCGCATAACGCAAAAAACACCCGATGGAACGTGGTTCCCATCGGGTGTTGTATCTTTTCAATCGGCCCGGTTTATGGCATCCAGAATGTCTGCCATCGTTTGGTTGAGTTCGTTCATGTTGAGATCATAACGCTCGCCGGACAGATAATAAGCCATGTCGGAGGTGGCGCGATACTTGATCCACTCTGTGATATCCACCGAATCCATGCCAACCGGGAAATCATAGGAAAGCCGCGACATCGAAAGCGTGTCTTGGGAGGCATCGCGTACAGACGCGCGCATGCAGGGAATGACCGGTGTCATGTATAAATCTCCCACTTTTCTTGCACCGCCCGCCAGCCAGCGGTCGGTCTCGGTCAGCGCGCCCATATCGACGAGATCGCTTAAAAAGGACTGGTATTCGTCGTAGGTCATGTCATCCGTGTCATATTTTTCGCTGAGTTCCTTGAGCTGTTCATCGGTCAGCGCATCCAGACCTACAGACGGCTCACGCTGCTCCAATTGTTCCAGCTTATTTTTCGTAAAGGCTGCAAATTCATCCTTATACTCGTCTTTGAGCGTCGCCATCGGCAGCTTGTTGCCGTTTTCCAGCGTATGCGTCGTGACATTGAACCAGTTGCTTTGGAAACCTCCGATTGTCATGAAATCTCTTCCTTCCTTTGGTGATTGTAAAAGGCAAAATGTCATATATTATACATATCGTCCGCAAAGTGTTGAGAGATAACAGGTGAGCAGGACAGCGGCTTGACTTTTACACGGATTGTTGCTATACTGGCACTGTAATATAGAAACGTATGCAAAGACGCGGGAAAAGTAACCGTTTCTTGGCGCGCGAATAGAGAGAAGCCCCTCGGCTGAAAGGGCTTTGCGCGCGGGGCGGCGAAGTGCGCCCGTCGAGCATCGGGGTCAAACGCCCCGCGGGACGCACCCGTTATCCTGCAACCAAGTGACAAACAGGAGTGGAACCGCGACACCATGCCGCCTCTTTGACAAAAAGAGGCGGCTGTATTTTTGTAAAATTATCTCGATAAGGAGAGTGTGATATGAAACTGTTCAACACCCTGACCCGCCAGAAGGAGGAGTTCGTCCCGATCACCCCGGGCGAGGTCAAAATGTATTCCTGCGGCCCGACCGTGTATAACTATTTCCACGTCGGCAACGCGCGCCCGTTCATCGTGTTCGACCTGCTGCGCCGTTACTTTGAGTATCGCGGCTACAAGGTGCAGTTCGTGCAGAACTTCACCGACATTGACGACAAGGTGATCAACAAGGCCAACGAAGAGGGCGTGGACTTCAACGTCATCGCTGACCGCTATATCAAGGAGTACTATGTGGACGCGGAAGGTTTGGGCGTTGGCAAGGCGACCGTGCATCCCCGTGCGACCGAGACCATGGACGCAATCATCGATATCGTACAGAAGCTGCTCGACAACGGTCACGCCTATCTCGCGCCGAACGGCGACGTATACTTCCGTACCAAGTCCGACCCGAGCTACGGCAAGCTGTGCCATCAGCCGATGGAAGAGCTGCAAGCGGGCGCGCGTATCAGCGTAGGCGAAGTCAAGGAGGGCCCAATGGACTTTGCGGTCTGGAAGGCGGCAAAGCCGGGCGAACCCGCATGGGACACGCCGTGGGGCAGTAAGGGCCGCCCGGGCTGGCACATTGAGTGCTCCGCGATGGTCAATAAGTACCTCGGCCCGACCATCGATATCCACTCCGGCGGTCTTGACCTGATTTTCCCGCACCACGAGAACGAAATTGCCCAGTCTGAGTGTGCAAACGGCTGCGCTTTTGCGCATTATTGGCTGCACAACGGCTTTTTGACCATCGACAACGAGAAAATGTCCAAATCCAAGGGCAACTTCTTCATGGTGCGCGACGCGGCAAAGCAGTTCGGCTATGAGACTATCCGTATGTTCATGCTGTCTGCGCACTACCGCACGCCGCTGAACTACTCGGCTGAGTCGCTGGAGATGAATAAGGCGTCGCTGGCGCGTCTGTACGAGGCGCGGAATAACATGGAGTTCCGCATCGAAAAGGCCGAGGGCGACACGATGACCGCGGAGGAAGCGGCCAAGATGGAAGCGCTTGCGGCGTACAAGCAGAAGTTCATCGACGCGATGGACGACGATCTGAACACGGCGGACGCGCTTTCCGCCATCTTTGAGCTGACGCGCGAGATCAATGCCTATATGGGTGCGCATCAGGACGCAAGCAAGGCGTTCCTGACCGCGGCGCACGATCTGTTCATGGAGCTGACCGGCGTTTTGAATTTGGTGCAGAAGCGTGACGACGCGGTAGATCCGGACGCGGAGAAGATCGAAGCGCTGATTGCGCAGCGCGCGACGGCCAAGAAGGAGAAGAATTTTGCGGAAGCCGACCGCATCCGTGACGAACTGGCTGCGATGGGTGTCACCATCAAGGATACCCGTCAGGGCACCCAGTGGAGCCGCGCATAAAACGAAAAATGAACGGCCACCCCAAGGAGAAGGTTCTTGGGGTGGCCGTATGGCTTTGTCAGGGTGTTCACGTGCCGGTAATGCGGGCGATATGAAGCGTGAGATACAGCAGCTCGCTTTTGCCGGCATCAAAGTCGTATTCCTGTAAAATCGCACCACAAATCATCTGCGCACAATCGAAGGCAGCAGGATACTTATGCTGTACGGGGGGAAGAAGGTCGGCGTCGCGGTCGCCGTAGCGCTGACCCGCGGCAATACGGCGCGCTAAAAACTTCAGATGGGCCACAAAACGGCAAAAATCGAGCGAATCGTGTTCGGGTTCGACACCAAACTGTTCCCGAATCAGTCCGAACACCCGCTGCATCAGACAGGTCATGTCGTAAACCTCGGGTAATTCGCCGCCACCCTCCGCATTGACAAAGTGCATGGCGATAAAGCCCGCTTCATCCTCGGCAAAATCGATGCCGGTTTCCTCGCGGATGAGGTCAACGGCGGCGCAGCCCGCCCGGTACTCCTCCGGATAAAACTGACGAATATCCCACAAAAGCGGATTGGACAACTCAATATTCTGCTTGTGCCGCTCAATCGCGGCTGAAATATGGTCAGGCAGGGTAACATAAATACTGTCCGACAATGCTGCGCTCAGTGTGTGCTTGGCATGGTCGATAATGCGCTCACTGAGCAAAAAATGTGGCAGTGGAATACTGGTCAGCAATTGCTGAAAGCGGTCGGACAGCTGTCCGGCATGCAGCGTAAAGCGCTTTTCAATCAGGTGTGCAGGGGCGCTGTCGCCGGTGTGACGGCCAAAACCCAATCCTCGCCCCATCAACACGGTTTCCTCGCCGGTTTCATCCAGCGCAATGACTACATTATTGTTCAGAACCTTTTGAATTTGCATGCCTTCACCTCTCTGTCAGCCGCAGCCCGTATTCTTCGTCGGGAAACAGAGAAGTACTTGAAAGCGTGGTCACAGTGATTTTCCCTAATTGCATCGAATCGACGCATGCTTTCGGCGTCTGTGGTATGTCCGCTGTTCCTGTTCCCTTTCCGTATATTGAAACAAGTATACCATGCCTTCAGCGCAGCGGTCAATGATACCGGGACAGGCATGCTAAAAAATTGCAAAGATTTGTTTTCGTTTGTCGGGGATATTGCTTTTTTGCCGCTAAAACGCTATAATCGCTATGTATATTATGTTGTGCTTAGTAAAAAGAAAGATCGGAGGCGCACCATGCGCATTATTATTGTAGGCTGCGGTAAGGTCGGTACGGCGCTGGCCGAGCAGCTTTCCGCGGAAGGACATGACCTGACCCTGGTTGACCTGTCCGAACGTAAGCTCACCGAGCTGACCAACACGCTGGATTTGACCTCAGTGACCGGCAGCGGAACGAGCTACCATGTATTGGAGGAGGCAGGCGTGCGGGAAACCGACCTGTTGATTGCTGTCACGACACATGACGAGATTAATCTGCTCTCCTGCCTGATTGCCAGCAAAGCGGCAGGCTGTCACACCATCGCGCGTGTGCGCGACCCGGAATATGTGTCAGAGATTGGGTTTATTCGGGATGAGCTGGGTCTGTCCATGGTCATCAATCCAGAGTTGTCCACGGCGCGTGTGGTTTCACGCCTGATTCGTTTCCCGTCCGCTATCGGCGTGAGCACCTTTGCCAAAGGACGTATTGAGCTGCTCGATATCCGCATCCCTGACGGCTCTCGTTTACACGGCATGGCGGTTTGCGATGTCAATCCGCTGCTTCACACCAATGCGCTGCTCTGCATGGTGCGCCGCGAGGGCCAGACCTTTATCCCAAAGGGGGATTTTATTCTATGCGCGGGCGACGATGTTACTGTGATCGTTCCGCCGCGTGAGCAGGCGGAATTTTTCCATCAGATTGGCGTGGCGAACGACCATATCCGTTCGGCAATGCTGATTGGCGGCGGAAAAACCTCTTATTTCCTTGCGAAAATGCTGATTGATACCGGTATTTCGGTTAAAATCATTGAAAATCGTCTGGAGCGCTGTGAGGCCCTGTCCGAACTGCTGCCAGGCGCGACCATTATCCATGGTGACGGCACCGACCGCGATTTGCTGGACGAGGAAGGTCTATCCAAGTGTGAGGCGTTTGCCGCGCTGACTGGCATGGACGAGGAGAATATCCTGCTTTCGCTGCATGCGGGGCGACACTCTAAGGCAAAGCTGTTCACTAAGGTCAACCGTGTGAACTTTGAAGAGGTCATTGAGAGCCTGCCCATTGGCACTGTCGTTCGCCCCAAGGTGACGACGGCCGAGCTGATCGGTCAGTATACCCGCGCGATGCAGAACTCCATGGGCTCCAATGTGGAAACGCTGCACCAGCTCGGCGGCGCGGAGGCACTTGAATTTCGCGTGGCGGCGCATGATTTGATTGGAGTACCGCTGCAGGACATGCCCATCCGACCGGATGTGCTGCTGTGCTGCATCAATCGCAAAGGACGCCGTATCATTCCGCGTGGGCGCGATGTACTGCGGGAAGGGGATACCGTTATTGTGGTGTCCAACCGGCGTGGTATGAATGATTTGCAGGATATTTTCCGGACGGACACGGCGGGGGATGCAACGCAATGAATCATGCTATGGTACGCTACCTTATCGGCTGGATGCTGGGCGTGGAATCCCTGTTCCTGCTCCTTCCGATGCTGACCGCCATCCTGTACCGTGAGCATGTGGTGATGGCTTATTTGGCAACTGCCGTGATTTGTCTGGCGTTTTCCGCTCTGTTTTGTCATAAAAGACCGAAAAATACCCGCTTTTACGCGCGAGAGGGCTTTGTTACCGTTGCGTTGTGCTGGATTGTGCTGGCGCTGACCGGCGCGCTGCCGTTTTTATTCAGCGGCGAAATCCCGTTTGTGGTGGATGCGCTGTTTGAAACGGTTTCCGGTTTTACCACCACCGGCGCCACTATCCTGAGCGATGTGGAAGCACTCTCGCACGCATCGCTGCTTTGGCGCAGCCTGACCCATTGGGTTGGCGGCATGGGTGTGCTGGTGTTCATGCTGATTGTGCTGCCGCTGGCGGGTGGACAGACCATCCACCTGATGCGCGCAGAAAGCCCCGGTCCGTCGGTCAACAAGCTCTCGCCCCATCTCCGTGACACTGCGATGTATCTGTACGGCATCTATTTCGGCATGACCGTGCTGGAGATTGTGCTGCTGATGCTGGGCGGTATGCCGTTGTTTGACGCGGCCTGCACCTCTATGGCAACCGCGGGCACGGGTGGCTTCGGAATCTGGAATAGCTCGATTGCATACTATGACAGCTATTATCTACAAGGTGTTGTCACGATTTTCATGATTCTGTTCGGCATCAATTTTAGTGTTTATTTCCTGCTGCTCATGCGGCGCTGGAAAAACGCCTTTCGCATCGAAGAAGTGCGCGTGTATCTGGGCGTGATTATTGCTTCCTCGGTGCTAATTGCCATCAATGTCCGGCCGATGTTTTCAAACTTTTTCCAAAGTTTCCATCATGCCGCCTTTCAGGTGGCATCCATCATCACAACCACCGGCTTTTCTACCGTGGACTTTAATCAGTGGCCCGCATTCAGCAAAGCACTGCTTGTGCTGCTCATGTTTATCGGCGCATGTGCCGGTTCGACCGGCGGCGGCATGAAATGCTCGCGTATTCTGCTGATGTGCAAGAGTATTCGCAAGGAAATGCAGTTTCTGATCCATCCGCGGGCGGTGCGCGTCAATAAGATGGATGGTCGCCGCGTGCAGCATGAGGTGATGCGCTCGGTCAATGTGTTTATGATCGCCTATCTGCTGCTGTTCATCGTGTCCGTGCTGCTGCTGTCAATCACCAATGAAGAGCTTATCACCAACTTCACTGCCGTGGCGACGACGCTCAACAACGTCGGCCCGGGTCTGGAGTTGGTCGGTCCGGCGGCTAACTTCGGCTTTTTCTCGCCCTTGAGCAAGATTGTCCTGATGTTCGATATGCTTGCGGGCCGCCTGGAAGTGTTCCCGATGCTGCTGCTGTTCGCTCCGGCGACCTGGCAGCGCGAAAAGTAAACCAAACAGAAAACGCTCGCTTATGCGAGCGTTTTTTGTTATCTCGGTGGGCTGCTGATGGACTTCGCGGTCATCACATCCATTACCATGCGCCGCACCATATTTTGTATGGGGTATCCTTTGCTTCTTGCGCCCCGAAAGCCGCAAGGGCGTGCGCCGGAAACCGACGTACGCCCCTGTTTTGCAGCTCTCCTGTTTACTTGACAATCTCCTTGGCAGCAGCCATCAGCGCCTCCACCTTGGCAGCGGCGTCTGCCTTGCTGTCGCCCTTGGCCATGATGTAAACCTTGACTTTAGGCTCGGTGCCGGACGGACGAATGATAAATGTTGTGCCGCCCTCCAGCTCATAGTACATCACATTCTGGCCCTTCAGCTCCATCTGCTCGACCTTGCCGTCCGCCATGCAGGTGCGCGTGCCGGGCATATAGTCACGGGTATATTCCACCTTGTCCGGGCCGATCACCGTCAGCGGCTTGTCGCGCAGCTCGGCCATCAGCTCTTTCATGCGCTGCAAACCGGATACGCCGGGCATGGTGATAGAGATGGTATGCTCGCAATAGTAGCCGTATTTCTCGTACATTTCTTCCATTGCATCGTATAGGGTCTTACCCTGCGTGCGGTAATAGGCCGCCATCTCCGCGATCAGCATGGAAGCGGTGACCGCGTCCTTATCGCGCGCATAGTCGCCGCACAGGTAACCGTAGGACTCCTCAAAGGCAAAGATATACTCGTGCGAGCCGGTCGTCTCGAACTGCTTGATCTTCTCGGCGAGGAACTTAAAGCCGGTGAATGTCTCAAAGCAGTCCACGCCGTTCTTGTTGGCCGCCGCGCGCGCCATCTCGGTGGTAACGATGGACTTGAGCACCGCCGGATGCGCGGGCATGGTGTTTGTCAGCTTCTTGGCGGTGATGATGTAATCGGTCAGCAATACGCCCACCTGATTGCCCGACAGGGTGACATAATCGCCGGCCTTGTCCTTAAGGACGATACCGGTACGGTCCGCGTCCGGGTCAGTGCCGATGATGAGATCCACGTTATTCTGCTTTGCCAGCTCGATGGCGAGGTTAAAGCCTTCTTTGTACTCCGGATTCGGGTTTTTAACGGTCGGGAAGTCGCCGTCGATCTTCATCTGCCCGGGCTCACAAATGATGTGCTTGTAGCCCAGACGGCGCAGAATCTCGGGCACCAGACGGTAGCCCGCGCCGTGGAACGGGGTGTAGACCAGCTTAAACTCGTCCGCAACCTGCTTAACGCAATCCGGGTTGACCGCAACCTTGATGACCTCGCTGAGATATGCCTCGTCGGTTTCGCGGCTCAAAATACGAATCATACCGTCCGCAACCGCCTTGTCGTAGTCCGCGGTTTTGACATCGGTGAAGATATCGGTTGCCGCCATTTCCTTGGCGACTACATCGGCCTCGGCGGGCGGAAGCTGCGCGCCGTCCTCCCAGTAGACCTTATAGCCGTTATATTCCTTGGGGTTGTGGGAGGCAGTGATGTTGATGCCCGCAATGCAGCCATAATGGCGCACGGCAAAGGACAGCTCAGGCGTGGGGCGCAGTTCATCAAACAGCAGCGCCTTGATGCCGTTTGCTGCAAGGATGCAGGCGGACTGCTTGGCAAACTCAGGTGAGAAATGACGGCTGTCATAGGCGATTGCAACGCCGCGATCCATTGCGGCCTGTCCGTTGGAAACCACCAGATTGGCAAGCCCCTGCGCTGCCTGCCCGACCGTAAAGCGGTTCATACGGTTCAGGCCGATACCCAGCACACCGCGTAGACCAGCGGTGCCGAATGACAGGGGCGCGAAAAAGCGGCTTTCGATCTCTTCGTTGTTATTCTCTACTGCGCGCAGTTCTGCGCGTTCTTCTTCTGAAAGCGCCTGGCAGTCCAGCCAGCTCTTATATTCCGACATATAATCCATTGGTATTCACCTCATCCTGTTATTTGGCAAAAGCCACTAATTAAATTATACAATATCTGTCTGTCAATGCAAGGGGCATTGCGCGAATTCATACATATTCCAATGCACTCCGGTATCTTTTCACAAATAACACATTGATTTTTTGTGCATTTTCATGTATATGGCCTTGGCAACCGTACTCGCCAAACTGATGAATTTTTTGCGCAGCTTTTGTGCAGAATGACATGACCAATGGATTTCCATGCTTGTACTATGCGGGAAAATGCGGTATACTTCATTTATATGAAATTGACAGATAGAGGGGTTATTCTATGAAGCTGAAAACCCGGCTGGCCGTTGCGGTGTGCAAGGCCTCGGGTGCTGTCCTGCGCAAGCTTGGGCGCGGCGGCACCAATCTGCCCGGCAAGCTGGCGCTGAAAATCGACAAAAATATCCTCGGGGAGCTGTCGCGCGGCGTTAAGGTCACGGTTGTGACCGGCACCAACGGCAAAACCACGACCTCGCGCATGATTGAGCAAGCGTTTGCCGATGCGGGGCTGAAATACTTTTCCAACAAATCGGGCGCAAACCTGCTGACCGGTATCATTGCCGTGTTCGCGCAGCACTGCACGATTTCGGGCAAATGCCCGTATACGCACGCGCTGATTGAGTGCGATGAGGCTGCTTTCCGCCGGACAAGTGCATTTCTGCCGGTCGAGTGCCTTGTGGTCAACAACATTTTCCGCGACCAGCTCGACCGCTATGGCGAAATCACGCATACCTTAAACGCCATTCGTGAGGGCATTACCCATGTGCCGGATGCAACGCTATGCCTGAACGCGGATTGTTCACTGACCGCCTCGCTTGCGCAGAAAATCCCCAATAAGGTGCTATGGTTTGGCGTTAATGTTCCGATTTACGAGAATGCGGCGCATGAACTGTCGGATGCGCCCTACTGCATCCACTGCAAAACCGAATACCAGTACGACTATATCACCTACGGCCACCTCGGCGGCTTCCGTTGCCCCAAATGCGGCTATCATCGGCATGAGCCGGATGTTGCGGTGACGAAAATTCTCTCCTCTGGCGCGGATTCGTCCGATATTGAACTTTCTATCTGCGGCCGCATGCACGAGGTGCACGTCAATCTGCCGGGTGGTTACAATATCTATAACGCGGCGGCCGCGGCGGCGGCATCGCATGTGGTCGGCATCGACGAGGAGACAGCGGTCGGCGCGCTCGGCCAGTTCGAGTGCGGCTTCGGCCGCGCCGAGCAGTTTACGCTGGGCAAGGCGCAGGCGCGTATGATGCTGGTGAAAAACCCGGCGGGCTTCAATCAGGTCATCAATCTGATCGCCAACGACAAGGGGACCTGCAAGCTGGCTTTTCTGCTCAACGACCGCTTTGCGGACGGTACGGACATCAGCTGGATTTGGGACGTGAATTTTGAGGCGCTGGCCGAACAGGAAGCGCGGTTTACGCGTATCCTGGTCTCGGGTGTGCGCGCGGATGATATGGCGCTCCGTCTGAAATATGCAGGCTTTACGACCGACCGTATTGAGGTGATCCGGGAGTACGACGCACTGATCGAGCAGATCGGCGCAGATGAAACACCCGCCTTCCTGATGCCAACCTATACGGCGATGTTTGATTTGCGCGGCGAGATTGCCAAGCATACGGACGTCAAGGCGTTCTATGAATAAAGGGGAGGGGACGACATGCAACTGAATATCTGCCATCTGTACCCCGATATTTTGAACCTGTACGGCGACCGGGGTAATATCATTACCATGAAGCGGCGGCTGGAAGCGCGCGGCATTGGGGTCACGGTGGAAGAATGCTCCATCGGTCAGCCGATTGACATTGACAAATATGATATTTTCTTCATCGGCGGTGGACAGGATTTCGAGCAGGAGGTGCTGCTGCGCGACCTTGCTGCGGGCAAGGGCCGCGATATCTGTACCGCGGTTGAGGAGGGCAAGGTGTTTCTTGCTATCTGCGGCGGCTACCAGATGCTGGGGCAGTACTACAAAACGTGGGACGGCAACCAGTTGGACTTTATCGGCGCCATCAATGTGCATACGATTGGCGCAAAAGAGCGCATGATTGGCAACTATATGTACCGAACGACGCCCGAAAGCGGCGGAACAATTGTGGTTGGATTTGAGAATCACTCGGGCAAGACCTATCTTGGTGAGGACGTGGCCCCGCTGGGCATGATGCTCAAGGGCTATGGCAACAACGGGGAGGACCAGACCGAGGGCGCGCGCTACAAAAATGTGTTTGCAACCTATTCGCACGGCTCGCTTTTGCCCAAGAATCCTGCGCTGTGCGATTTCATTCTGCATGCCGCGCTGCGCCACAAATATGATGGCGCGGAACCGCTCACGCCGCTCGATGACACGTTGGAAAACCGCGCGCATGACTATATGGAAGAGCGGCTGCGCCGGGGCTAAGCCCTGTGCGTGGGTTTGGCCGAGTGATATTGACTTTATTCGCCGCATATGGTATCATAGGCGGTAATAAGGGAGTAGTCGGCGCGGACTTGTTCCATTCCGCGCGGCAGGGCCAACATACTGGGGAGGACGCTCCTCTGGTTCTGCATGAAATGACGAGACTTATCTGTTTTACGGCGGATGGGTCTCTTTTTTTATGCCCGTTCGGCGCTGCGAACGACAAGGAGGAAAAGGAAATGGTTTTACTGGAGTTATTTATCATTGCCGTCGGTCTGTCGATGGATGCCTTTGCGGTCTCCATCTGCAAGGGATTGAGCGTGCGCACATTACGTGCGCGGCATGCGCTTATCACGGGTGCGCATTTTGGCGGTTTTCAGGCGTTGATGCCGCTTTTGGGGTTCGCGTTGGGCGTGCGCTTTCAAACGCTGATTACCAGCGTTGACCACTGGATTGCGTTTGTGCTGCTGGCGCTCATCGGCGGCAATATGGTGCGCGAGTCGCGGGGCACCGATGAGGAAAACCTCAGCGATTCGTTTTCCTTTGCCACGATGCTGCCGCTGGCCGTTGCGACCAGTATTGACGCGCTGGCCGTCGGCGTGACGTTTGCGTTTTTGCAGGTGGAAATTATTCCCGCGGTCAGCCTGATTGGCTGCACAACATTTGCGCTGTCCTGTGTGGGTGTCAAGGTCGGGCATGTATTCGGTGCGAAGTATAAGTCGCGCGCGGAATTGTTTGGTGGCGTGGTGCTCATCCTGATGGGCCTGAAAATCCTGCTGGAGCATCTGGGGCTGCTGGGCTGAGAATAAGGAAAATAAAAAGGACGCCGTCAAGCGTCCTTTTTTCGCGCCGTAAGGCACGCATGCAATAGAATTTGGGCAATGCCGCCCGAAAGTCATAAAAAGCCCGGCTAAGCCGGGCTTTTTATACAAGAGCAAAGAAAAGTTTCGTGTATCGGAACTTTTCTCGCTGAGGACGCATCCGCGCAGCGCGCGGTGCGTCCTAAACTAGATGGAAGCTGTAGATTCCATCGAAGTTTTTAAAATGCAAAGTTGGTTTTCACGCGCCAAATATTCTGTGCATACTCAGCAACCGAGCGGTCGGACGCAAAGCGGCCGGAGTTTGCAATGTTCATCAGCGACATATAGTT
The DNA here is from genome assembly GCA_019115085.1 of Candidatus Agathobaculum pullicola. Taxonomy (GTDB): domain Bacteria; phylum Bacillota; class Clostridia; order Oscillospirales; family Butyricicoccaceae; genus Agathobaculum; species Agathobaculum pullicola. The sequence goes on from DXEF01000020.1 coordinate 59,878, forward strand.
CCAATTCTCTGCATGGCGGTACATCTCGCTGACGCGCTCCTGCGCGATTGCATAGGAAGAGAAGTCCTTCAGGCTCATATAACGGTCTGCCGGGCCGCCGTTGCCGCCATGCAGCAGCAGGTTGGCCAAATCGGTGTAGTCAACGCCGTCACCAAAGCCGTGAATCATATGGTCAAGCACGCGCTTGACGACCGGATCATTCTGGTAAATCAGCATCGGCTCATAGTTGCCGGATGCCGCCAGAGCCTCAGCCTCGGGGGTCTCCATGCCGAAGATGAAGATGTTCTCACGGCCGACCGCCTCGCAGATTTCAACATTTGCGCCGTCCATCGTGCCGATGGTGAGCGCGCCGTTCATCATGAACTTCATGTTACCCGTACCGGATGCTTCCTTGCCCGCGATGGAGATTTGCTCGGAGACTTCAGCCGCCGGCATAATCATCTCGGCCAGCGATACCTTATAGTCCTCGATAAATACGACCTTGAGCTTGTCGCCGATATCCGGATCGTTGTTGATCATGTTGGCAATGGAGTTAATCAAACGGATGGTCTTTTTCGCCACCGCATAGCCCGGCGCGGCCTTGGAGCCGAAGATGAACGTGCGCGGCACGAAATCCATACCCGGGTTATCCTTCAGTTTATGATAGAGCGAGATAATATGCAGGATATTGAGCATCTGACGCTTGTATTCGTGCAGACGCTTGGCCTGTACGTCAAAGATCGAGTCCATATTGACTTCAATGCCGTTATGCACCTTGATATAGTCCGCCAAACGCTGCTTGTTGTTGCGCTTAATCTCGCCCAGACGCTGAAGCAGCGCCTTGTCGCCGCCATAGTTGGCGAGCACCTGCAGTTCGGACGGATGCTTGCGGTAACCCTTGCCGATTTTGCTCTCAATCAGCTCGGCAAGCTCCGGATTTGCCTCGCACAGCCAGCGACGGTGTGCAATGCCGTTGGTAACGTTGCAGAACTTGGAAGAGTAAATCTTGTAGAAATCGTTGAATACGCGATCCTTGAGGATTTCGGAGTGCAGTGCGGAAACGCCGTTGATGGAGAACGAGCCTGCGATTGCCAGATGCGCCATGCGAACGGTGTTGTCCGATACGATAGCCAGCTTGGAAATCTTCTGGAAGTCGTTGGGGAAATAATTCCACAGCTCTTTGCAGAACCGCTCATTGATTTCATAGATAATCTGCATGACGCGGGGCATCAGCTCCTGCACCAGCGATACCGGCCAGCACTCGAGTGCCTCGGGCATAACCGTGTGGTTGGTGTACGCGACCGACTGGCTGGTGATGTTCCATGCGTTCTCCCAGCTCATATCGTTCTCGTCCATCAGGATGCGCATGAGTTCGGGGATGACCAGCGTCGGATGGGTGTCGTTAATGTGCAGCACATGCTTGTGCGCAAAGTTTGCCAGCGTGCCGTACTTGGCCTTGTGCTTGGCGCAGATATCCTGCAAGGTTGCGGACACGAGGAAGTACTGCTGCTTGAGACGCAGGGACTGGCCCTCGCGGTGGTTATCTTCCGGATACAGCACCATCGAAATGGTTTCCGCCATCGCGTGTTTCTCAAGCGCCTTGAGGTATTCGCCCGACGAGAACAGCTTCATATCCAGCGCAATCGGGCTTTTGGCTTCCCACAGGCGCAGGCAGGCGATGTTGTTGGTATCATAGCCGGAAATCGGCATGTCGTACGGAACAGCCAGAACCGGCGTATAGTCATGGTATTCGACAATCAGCTTGCCCTGATCGTTAAAATAGGTGTTGACCGTGCCGCCGATTTTGACCTCGCGCGTGTCGTCCATCGCGGGGATATGCCAAACATCGCCGGAAGCGAGCCAAGAGTCCGGCAGCTCAACCTGCTGGCCGTCCTCAATTTTCTGCTTGAAGATACCGTGCTCATAGCGGATGGAGTAGCCGGTGCCGCGCACGCCAACGGTAGCCATGCCGTCCATATAGCAGGCTGCCAGACGGCCAAGACCGCCGTTGCCCAGACCGGGGTCGGCTTCTTCCTCGAAGATATCGGCCATTTCATAGCCCATATCCTTGAGCGCCTCGGTCAGTGCGGGCAGGATGCCCAGATTGTAGGCGTTGTTGCGCAGGCTGCGGCCCACAAGAAATTCCATGCACAGATAGTGCACTTGTCGCTCTCCGTACTTTTCAACCTCGTTCTGGGTCTCAATCATATGCTCGGTGAGCGCGTCGCGCACGACGAGCGCGCAGGCCTCGTAAATCTGTTCCTTCGAGGCATCTGCAACCTCGCGGCCGAAGTGGCGCTGCAGTTTACCTGCAATGGCCTCCTTCAAAGCGGTCTTTGTATACTGATTCTTTGACATGGTCTCTCTTGTCTCCTCACTTAATTTGCTGAATTGGTCTTACCAACCAAGGGCAGAATGATAAACCTCGATATATTTGTCTGCCGAGCTGCCCCAACTGAAATCACTTTGCATACCCTGCAACATCAGCTTCTTCCACGCGGGCTTGTTATAGCGGAATACGCCGCAGGCTTCCCGGATGACATGCAGCATGTCATGTGCATTATAGCTGGCAAAAGTAAAGCCGTTGCCCGTGCCTGCGTAATCGACGAAGGCTTGCACGGTGTCCTTCAGGCCGCCGGTTTCGCGCACAATCGGAATCGTGCCGTAGCGCAGTGCAATCATCTGCGCCAAACCGCAGGGCTCGAACTTGGAGGGCATCAGGAACATATCCGCACCCGCGTAAATGCGGTTTGCCAGATCGCCCGAGAACATGATGGATGCCGAAATGTTGTTCGGATAGCGGCGCTTGGCCTCCAGGAACATCTGCTCATACCGCCAGTCGCCCTTACCCAGTACGATCAGGCGCAGGTCGTCAGAGAGGATATCGTGCAGTACGGCTTCGATTAGGTCAAGCCCCTTCTGGTCGACAAAGCGGGTAACCATACCGATGACCGGCGTATTTTCGTCTCCCTCAATACCGCACAGCTTTAAAAGCTCAAGCTTGTTGACCTTCTTATCATCCGGATTGTTCGGGCCGTAGTTCTTGAAGATTTTGGGATCGGTTTGCGGATTGAAGGCATCCATGTCGATGCCGTTTAGGATGCCGTGCAGCTTGTAGCTGTTCATGCGCAGCACGGAATCGAGCCGGTAGCCATAGTATTCGGTCTGGATTTCACCCGCATAGGTGGGCGAAACCGTAGTCACTGCGGTGGATGCTACAATGGCCGCCTTCATCAGGTTGACATCGCCGTCCATCGCCATGAAGCCCGAGCGGAAGTGCGCGTCGTCGATACCGAGCACATACTCGAGGATTTCGCGGCCATAGCGGCCCTGATACTGGATGTTGTGGATGGTGAACACGGTCTTGATGTTCTCATAGAACGGGCGGGAGGAGAACATCAGGTTGTAATACACCGGTACGAGTGCGGTCTGCCAGTCGTTGCAGTTGATGACGTCCGGACGCCAATCCAAGTCGGGCAGTACCTCGAGCACCGCCTTGGAGTAGTAGGCAAAACGTTCCGCATCGTCATACTCACCATAAACCTGGCTGCGGGAAAAATAATATTCGTTGTCAATGAAGTAATAGATGACGCCGTCCGCTTCATAACGGAAAATGCCGCAGTACTGATTGCGCCAGCCCAAACGGACATAGGCATTCTTTAAGTAGTAGAACTTTTCGCGCCACTCCTGCCCGATAGTGGAATACAGCGGGCAGAATACGCGCACATCGTGTCCCTTTGCGGCAAGAGCCTTGGGCAATGAGCCGGCAACGTCGCCCAGGCCACCGGTTTTGACGAACGGGGCACATTCGCTGGTAACATACATAATTTTCATAACAACCGAGCCTCCCCAGTAGGAGGCGCGGAAACAGAGCTTCCGCTTCCGCACCTGTCTGTCTTTATTATACTAGATTCTTCCTCCCTGCAAAATAGGGAATTTCCACGAACATCTCATGCTTTCAGCTTGTGTTTTTCGCTCATTTGCAGCGAATTTAACATATTTTTATCAAACGGTTGCGTTTTTGGAGATCGTAATGGGGTAGTTCTCGTGGCCCATCATGGTGCGTCCGTCGCGGATGACAACGTTGCGGTCGGTGATGACATGGCGCAGTGAAGCATCCGACAGGATACGGCCGCCTTCCATGATGATACAGTCGCAGATTTCCGCGCCCTTTTCGACAACCACGTCGCGGAACAGCACGCAGTTTTTCACTGTGCCCTCGATGCGGCAGCCGTCTGCGATAAGGCTGTCCTCCACAACGGCCTTGTCGCCGTAGTAAGCGGGCGCTTCGTCCTTGATGCGGGTGAGAATCGGGCGGGTGCGCAGGAATACTTCGTCGCGCACATCCTTGTCCAGCATATCCATGTTGGAGCGGAAGTAGTCGAACGTATCCTCGATTTTGATGGCGTATTCGTTGAACAGGTAGCCTGCGACGGTGCCGTCAATCAGTGCGCGCGACAGGAACTCACGCTCGAAGTGGATACAGTTGTGTGTGACGCAGTCGGACAGCATATGGATGAGGTACTGGCGGCTCATGACATACACACCCAGCGCAATATGTTTGCATTTTCCCTCGTTGGAGTCACCGACACGGATGTCTACAGCCTCCTTTTTGCGGTTGAGCTCCACATAGGTGGTGAACGGAGAGTCCTTCTGTTTTTTGGTGCATACCATGGTCAGGTCGGCACCTGACTTGATGTGGCGGTCGATGACATCGTCCAGCGGGATGTTGCCGACGATATCGCCGTCCGCGATTACCACAAAATCCGCTTTGTTCTTCTGCAGAAAGTCAACTGCGCCGGCCAGCGCGTCAATTTTGCCGCGGTATTCGCCCGTCATCAGCGGAGATGCCTTCTTGGAATAGGAATACGGCGGCAGCAGCGTCACGCCCGAGTTTTTGCGGGACAGATCCCAGTCCTTGGCGTTGCCGATGTGGTCGATGAGGGACTGGTATTTGTCCTTCATCAGTACGCCCACGCGGTAAATACCGCTGTTTACCATGTTCGACAGCATGAAATCGATGATGCGGTAGCGACCACCCCACTGTACCGCTCCGACGGTACGGTGTTCGGTGATCTCGCGCAGATCGTTGTCGTTATCAAATGCGATGATGATGCCTAAAACACTGTTCATCATTTCCGCCCCCCTTACTTTACATCCGGCAGGTCTTCGTCTGCCATTTCCTTTGCGGCCAGCTTTGCGCCGCAGCCAATACGCACGCCTTCCGCGACAACGGCTACGCCCCATTTATCCACATCGCCGTCCGACGGGCTGCCGCCGACAATCGCATCCTTAGCGATGACGGCATTTTCCGCAATAATGGAGTAACGTACAGTGGCGCCTTCCTCGATGACCGCGCCCGGCATCAGGATGGAGTATTCCACCTTAGCCCCCTTTCCGATCTTGACATCCGAGAACAGGACGGATTCGGAAACCTCGCCCGCGATCTCGCAGCCCTCGGAAAGCAGGGTGTGCTTGACAGAGGCATTCTTAGCGGTGAAGTGCGGGGGAGAGCCGGTGGTACGGCCGTAGATTTTCCAGCTGTCATCCGACAGATTCAGACCGGAATTCGGGCTGAGCAGATCCATGTTGGCCTCCCACAGGCTTTCGATCGTGCCGACATCCTTCCAATAGCCCTCGAAACGGTAGGAAACCAGCTTTTCACCGTTGCCCAGCATTGCCGGAATGATGTCCTTGCCGAAGTCGTTGGAGGACTTGGCGTTTTCCTCGTCGTCAATCAGATATTGGCGCAGCTTCTTCCAGGAGAAGATATAAATGCCCATGGATGCGAGCGTGGACTTCGGGCTCTTGGGCTTCTCCTCGAATTCGTAGATCGTGCCGTCCGGCTTGCAGTTCATGATGCCGAAGCGGGACGCCTCGGTGAGCGGAACATCGAGCACGGCGATGGTCGCGTCCGCACCGGTTTCCTTGTGCTTCTGGAGCATCTTGTTGTAGTTCATCTTGTAGATATGGTCGCCTGACAAAATCAGAACATATTCGGGGTCGTAATCGTCAATAAACTGGATGTTCTGGTAGATGGCGTTGGCGGTTCCCTTGTACCATTCGGAGGTTTTGCCCTTCTGGTACGGCGGCAGGACGTAAACGCCGCCGCGCAGACGGTCGAGATCCCAGGTCTGGCCGGAGCCGATATAAGCGTTGAGCACGTGCGGCTCGTACTGGGTCAATACGCCGACCGTGTCAATGCCGGAGTTGACGCAGTTGGAAAGCGGGAAATCGATGATACGGTACTTGCCGCCGAACGGCACCGCGGGCTTGGCGACCTTTTTGGTCAATACATAAAGGCGGCTGCCCTGACCGCCTGCGAGCAGCATGGCTACGCATTCTTTTTTCCGATACATTGATGAACTCTCCTTTTTGCCGTTTACGTATTTTTTACGCCGTTTTCAGCGTGTCCCCGTTTAAGAATCCTGCTTGCCGGCATCGTTTGCCTGAACCACCGCCTTTTCTCCGGTCTTGGTGATTGCTTTCGTGCCGGTCTTTGCGACCGCTTTTTCTCCGGTTTTGGCCACGGCTTTTGTTCCGGTTTTGGTCACCGCGCGCGTACCCGTTTTGGAAACGGCCTTGGTGGATGCGCGACCCCCCTTGGCAGACTTGGCAGCCTTAGCTGCCGCGGCCTTTTTCGCCGCTTCAATTTCGGCCTTAGTGCGGCGCTTGGCGCGGGGTTTGCCCTTGAAGAACAGCACGCCAAAGCGCGGAATGTGAATATTGATGGATTGCTCCTGCCCGTGCATAGGCTTTTTGCTGTCGGTTCTTACCTTGCCGTTTGCCATGCCGCTGCCGCCGAACTCGGCCTTGTCCGAGGAGAAAACCTCCTCATATGTTCCGGAAATCGGCACACCGATGCGGTAATTCTCCTGCACCTCCGGAGAGAAGTTGACAACAGCTACGATATCGCTGCCATCCTTGGCGATGCGGCGGAAGGCGATGATGTTGTTGCGATTGTCCTCGTGGCTGATCCACTCGAAGCCGCGCCAGTCGGTATCCTGCTCCCACAGCTGCGGGGTTTCCAGATAGAAATGGTTGAGCGCCTTGACATAGGTCTGCATTTGCTTATGTGTGGGATAGTCGAGCAGCATCCAGTCCAGCCCGCGCTGGTAGGCCCATTCGGAGAACTGGGCGAACTCGCCGCCCATGAACAGCATTTTTTTACCCGGATGAGCGGTCATGTAACCGTACAATGCGCGCAGGCCGCCGAACTGGTTTTCGTACGGTGGCGGCATTTTGCCGATCAGCGAGCATTTACCATGCACGACTTCATCGTGCGAAAGCGGCAAGATGTAGTTTTCTGAGAACGCGTACATGAACGAGAAGGTGATTTTGTCGTGCATGTCCTTGCGGAAGAACGGGTCGGCCGAGCAGTAGCACAGCATATCGTTCATCCAGCCCATGTTCCACTTGAAGTTGAAGCCGAGGCCGCCGTCATAACCGGGCTTGGTCACCATCGGCCATGCGGTGGATTCCTCCGCGATCATCATGACATCCGGATGGTCGGTCAGGATATATTCATTGAGCAGGCGTAAAAAGTCGATCGCTTCGAGGTTCTCGCGTCCGCCGTGGATGTTGGGCCGCCATTCGTTCTGGCGGTTGTAGTCGAGATAAAGCATGGAGGCAACCGCGTCCACGCGCAGTCCGTCCATGTGGAATTTTTCGATCCAGAACATAGCCGAGGAGAACAGCAGGTTGCGCGTCGAAGTTTTGCCGTAGTCGAACACGCGCGTGCCCCATTCCTTGTGTTCCATCTTGAGCGGATCGGCATATTCATATAGGTGCGAACCGTCGAACTCGACCAGACCGCAGCCGTCCTTGGGGAAGTGCGCGGGCACCCAGTCCATGATGACGCCAAGGCCCGCCTGATGCGCCTTGTCGATGAAGTACATCAGATCCTTTGGGGTGCCGTAGCGGCTGGTCGCGGCAAAGTAGCCGATGACCTGATAGCCCCACGAGCCGTCAAACGGATACTCAGTCAGCGGCATGACCTCGATGTGCGTGTAGCCCATTTCCTTCACATAGGGCACCAGCTCGTCCGCAAGCTGACGGTAGGAATAGAAGTTGCCGTCCTCATGTACTTTCCACGATCCGAGGTGACATTCATAGATGTTGACCGGGCTGGAATAGGGCAGATGGCCCTTGCGCCAGTTCATCCACGATGCGTCGTTCCACTCGTAGCCTTCGATGTTGTAAACCTTGGAGGCATTGCCGGGACGGGTTTCGCTGTGGAAGCCGTACGGGTCGGACTTGTCAAACACGTCGCCCGATTTTGCCCATACGCTATACTTATATGCCGCGTATTCGGAAACATGCGGAATGAATTTTTCCCAGATGCCCTGTTCGTCCCGCGTCATGTAGTCTACATCGCGGTTCCAGCCGTTGAACTCGCCCATGACCGAAACCTTTTCCGCTTCGGGGGCGTATACTCGGAACAGGTAGCCGGACTCGCCGTCCTGTTCAAAGGGATGGGCGCCCATATAATCAAAGGCGCGGCAGTCCCTGCCCGAATAGAAAAGCTGGCTGCGCTTTTCACAGGCCGGCGCTGCGGAGGTTTTCTTCATATCGCATCTCTCCCTTTTATACTTCTTACACTTTTGCATACCAAAATAAAGCGTCTTTGATAAAAATTTCCAACTGCTTGTACACTTCGCCTTGATATAGGCAGATACCTCTCACTTTAATTAGCTATAGTATACATCAAAGGGAAACAAAAGTCCAGCAATTTTACACAATTGCTGGACTTTTTTAATGAAAATTTTGTTTGGTTTCCACAGGGAATGACTGGAAATGTCGAAAAAACAGACAAAAAGTATGCTATCTGTTCAGAAAATATTGCGGCGAATCATATCGAGCGCAGTGGATGCCGCCTGCATGCGTATGCGGTCGCGGCCGTTGGTAGATTTCATCTTGCGGGTGTAGTGCTTTCCACGACACCAGATGCTGATGTACACCAGACCAACCGGTTTTTCATCCGTACCGCCGCCGGGCCCGGCAATACCCGTGATGCCCACCCCAACGTCTGCGCCGAGCGCCTTGG
>DXEF01000021.1 GCA_019115085.1 Candidatus Agathobaculum pullicola
AGGAGGACCCGCGCACCAGTCTGGTGGAAATGCTGCTGGAGTACCAGCGCATCAAGGAAACGGCGTCCTTCTTCCGGGAAAAAGGCGAAATGGGCCGTGATATTTTTGTCAAGCCGCCGGAACTGCTGGGCGATGCGCCCAGAGAGTACCGTCAGTCAATCACCGACCTTATCCGGGCAGCCAACAACATGCTGCGACGGGCGCAGCGGCGCGTGCCGCCGCCGGCCAGCGCGTTTTCCGGCATCGTTGGGCGCGAGCCGGTGCCGGTTGAGGGACGGATCACCTCTATTCTCAAACGTTTTTTGCACCATGTTCGGGTGCCGTTTCGGCGTCTGTTTGATGATGCGACAAGCCGCTCGGAGATTGTGGCGACCTTTCTTGCGGTTTTGGAGCTGTCCAAGAACCGGCGCATCCGGCTGGAAGGAGATGGCGAGGATATGGAACTGACGCTGATAGACGATAAAGGAGAGTAACGTGCGATGACCCAACTGGAGGCCGGGCTGGAGGCTGTGCTGTTTGCCGCGGGCGACGCGGTGCCGGTAGACCGGCTCGTCGCCGCGCTGGAAACTTCGCGCGATGCGCTGCTGGATGCGGCCGCCGCGCTGGAAAATCTGTATGATTTTGAAAATCGCGGTATTATGCTGTTGCGTCTGGAGGACAAGCTGCAGCTTTGTTCGCGTCCGCTCTATGCGGAGGCGGCGCGCCGCGTGACTGAGTCGCGCAAACCGCCGTCGCTGTCTGCTGCGGCGCTGGAAGTGTTGACCATCGTGGCATACCGTCAGCCGGTCCCCCGTGCGTTTATCGACCAGCTGCGCGGCGTGGATTCAGGCGGCACGGTGGCCGGTCTTTTGGAAAAAGGGCTGATTGAGGAGGCGGGCCGTCTGGATGTGCCGGGACGCCCGATGCTGTTTCGCACAACCGAGGCCTTTTTGCGCACCTTCGGGCTGAGCGGCTTGGAGGAACTGCCCGCGCTGCCCGCGTTGGAGGAAAACGAGCAGCTGGAGATAGAACTGGATGGGGCTGTAGAACAGCCGCTTGCGGAACGCATCACACTGGCACCGCCGACGACGCAGCCGTCTGATAGGGAGGATATCTTGCCGCCGGACGCACCGCATGAAACGGAGTGAAGCGCGCATGTCGGTACTACTCGTAATACTGGCGGCAGTATTGGGGCTTGCGCTGCTTGTGCTGCTGCTGATTCTGTTGCTGTTGTGTGTGCGAACCGGCATAGATGTGGTCGGAGTGAACGGGGAAGTGAGCGCGGAGGTGTGCTACGGCCCGGTGCGGATTCCGGTTTGGCCGCCGCCTCGACGAAAAAAGGAGCAGCCCTCATCCGAACAACAGGAGGATGGGTACAAGCCGCGAAAAAAACGGAAAAAGAAAAAGTACCGGTATTCGCTCAATCGGGAGGAACTGGATATCGGGGAACTGGCGGATTTCACGCGCCGACTGCACAGCGATTTGACCGATACGGTGCAAATCAGCCGCTTGCGGGTGCGTGTGGTTATCGGGACGGACGACGCTGCAAAAACCGGCATTTTACTCGGAGAGTCCGCCGCGCTGACCGGCATGATTGTCCCGTTTTTGGAGAATACTTTTGACATGAAAGATTATCATGTGGATGTGGATGCGGATTTTGAAGCCGACCACACCGAATGGGCGTTTACTGTGTTCGGCTCGCTGCGGCCGCTGCGGGTGCTTTGGTGTCTGCTGCGGCACAGTGGGGAACTGTACCGGATATACAAACGAATGATAAAGAAAGAAGAGGCGATAACACATGAGTGAGCATCCCATCAGTAACCTGATGACGGAAACCATGGCCAAGATAAAGGAAATGGTGGACGTAAATACGATCATCGGCACGCCAATCACCACGCCGGACGGCACGACGGTGATTCCGGTGTCTAAGGTGACCTTTGGCTTTGCCTCCGGCGGCAGCGATTTTGCCCCCAAGCATCTGCCGTCCGGCGGGTCGCTGGCCTTTGGCGGCGGCGGCGGCGCGGGCGTGACCGTTTCGCCCGTATGCTTTCTGATTATCGGACCCGACGGCAGTGCCAATATTTTGGGCGTCAACGCGCAGGCATCCACAACAGTCGACCGTTTGGTGGAAATGATTCCGGGTGCGATTAACAAGGTTTCCAGCTTTGTGGAGGGCTACAAGGGAAAGGCACAGCCCAGTCAGCAGCCCGGGCCGGAAACCGACGAATAAGGCCGCGCTTCTCCGCAAAACCTACTCACAGATATGATGAGTAGGTTTTGTTATGTAGGGAGAGATGCGAACGTGAAGAAGCTACTGTGCGGCCTGTTGTGCTGTGTGCTTTGTCTGCCCGCTGCGGGCGCAATCAGTGCAAAGGCAGCCATCGTAATTGACGCGGACACGGGTGAAGTGCTGCTGGAGCAGAATGCGGATGCCTGTCTGCCAATGGCATCCACAACCAAAATCATGACGGCGCTCGTGGCGCTCGGGGAGGGCGACCTTGACCGAGAATACAAGGTCCGCAAGGAATATACGCAGGTGGAAGGCTCGTCGATGTACTTGCAGGAGGGCGAAACGCTCACCCTGCGCGATACGCTGTATGGCCTGATGCTGGAATCGGGCAATGACGCTGCGGTGGCAATTGCGGGCGAATGTGGCGGGCTGGAAGCATTTATACAGAAAATGAACGACAAGGCGACGGCTCTCGGGCTGACCAACACCCATTTTGATAACCCGAACGGTCTGCCGAGTGATACGCACTATACTACCGCGCGCGAGCTTGCTGTCATCACGGCCGAGGCGCTGCGCGACCCGGTATTCCGGCAGATTGTATCGACCGAGAGTTACACGGTGGGGCAGCGCACCTTCACCAATCATAACCGTCTGCTGAGCATGTATGAAGGCGCAATTGGTGTGAAAACCGGTTATACCAAGGCCGCGGGGCGCTGTCTGGTGTCCGCAGCGGAGAAAAACGGCCGCACGGTGATTGTGGTGACGCTCAACGACCCGGATGACTGGAACGACCACATGGCGTTGCTTGATCAGGGCTTTGCGCAGTATGAGCAGGTAACGCTGCATCAAGCGGGAGAACAGATCATGCAGCAGCAGGTGTTCGGCGGCAATGCGGATACCGTGCCGCTGGTCGCGCGCAATACCGTGACCGCGATGCTTTTGCCTGGCGAGCAGGAGCGCATCCAGACCGTGCGGTACGGTGAGCGGATTTGCTATGCGCCGGTGGTGCAAAGTGCGTCCGCGGGGCGGATTGAATACCGTCTGGACGGGATGGTGCTGGCCGATGATGCGCTGGCATACGGCGGGGCGGTGCTGCTGCCGCCCGAGGAAAAGAGCATCACCGAACGGATATGGGACCGTCTGTTTGGTGATGATTGACAGAATAGGATGGAGGACAACAAGTGGAAGAGAGACTGCAAAAGCTGCTCGCGCAGGCGGGCATGTGCTCACGCCGCGAGGCGGAGCGTTGGATTTTGGAAGGCCGCGTGCTGGTCAATGGTCATGCGGCGTCGCTGGGCGACCGCGCGGATTTGCGGCGCGACAAAATTCAGGTGGACGGCAAGCCGATCGGCATGGCTGAGGAAAAACGCTATCTGATGCTGTATAAGCCGCGCGGCTATGTGACGACGCTGAGCGATGAACGCGGCCGCAAGACCGTGGGCGATTTGGTGCGGGACTGCGGCGCGCGTGTGGTGCCGGTCGGACGGCTGGATTATAACTCGGAAGGCTTGCTGCTGCTGACCAATGACGGTGAACTGGTGCATGCGCTGACCCATCCGCGGCATGAAGTAGATAAGCATTACGAGGTGCGTGTGCGCGGCAGGCTGGAGAATATACCGCGTCTTGCAGAGCCGATGACGATTGACGGATATGCAATCCGTCCGGCGGAGATCGTCATTTTAGAAAAAGACGAGCAAAGCGCCAAACTGCGCCTGACCATCCATGAGGGCCGCAACCGTCAAATCCGTAAAATGTGCGAGCAATGCGGTCTGGAAGTGCGCCGACTCAAGCGCGTGGCGGTCGGAAAGCTGGCGCTGGATACGCATTTGAAATCGGGTGCGTGGCGTGATCTGACAGCGGATGAGCTGGCCTATTTGCAGGAAATTACTGCAAATTTGCAGGATTGATGCAAAACTTCTTGCATTTTGCGCGGCAACCGCTTAAAATAGAAACGGCAAAATGCAGGTTTTGCATACCAAGGGAGAGAAACCATGAACGACCTGATCAATAAAATCCAGAGCGAACTGTCCGGCTTTTCTAAAGGACAGAAGCAGATTGCGCGCTTCATTCTTGAGCATTATGACAAAGCCGCCTTCATGACGGCCAGCCGTTTGGGTGCGACCGTCGGTGTGAGCGAATCGACCGTGGTGCGGTTTGCAACCGAACTGGGTTACGATGGCTATCCGCATTTGCAGCGCGCCCTGCAGGAGATGATCCGAAACAAGCTGACCTCGGTACAGCGTATGGAGGTTTCAAGCGACCGCATGGGCGGGCGCGATGTGCTGCAGACTGTGCTGCACGCGGATATGGATATGATTCGGCAGACACTGGACGAAATCGACCGGGACGCCTTTCAAGGCGCGGTGGATGCCCTGATCGGGGCCAAACGGATTTATATACTCGGCGTGCGCTCTTCGAGCGCGCTGTCTAATTTTGTTGGATTTTATTTTAACCTTTTGTTTGAAAACGTGACGCTTGTACATACCAATAGCGTCAGTGAAATTTTTGAGCAGGTGCTGCGCGTCGGGCCGGGCGATGTGGTGCTCGGCGTCAGCTTCCCGCGCTATTCCAAGCGCACGCTCAGCGCCATGCAGTATGCGCGTGATCGCGGCGCGCGTGTCATCGCGCTGACCGATTCGCGGCTGTCTCCGCTGGCGCGCGTGGCCGATCATTTGCTGCTCGCGCGCAGTGATATGGCGAGCTTTGTAGATTCATTGGTGGCGCCGCTCTCGGTGATCAATGCGCTGATTGTGGCCGTCGGCATGAGCCGGCGTGATGAAATCGAGCAGACCTTCAACAAGCTCGAGCGCATTTGGGAGGAATACGACGTTTACGAAAAGCCGGAGGACGAGACGAATTGAATATTCTTGTAGTCGGCGGCGGCGCGGCAGGGCTGATGGCTGCGGGTACGGCAGCGGAAAACGGTGCACGTGTGACGCTGTTTGAGGCGAATGAAAAGGTCGGCCGCAAGCTGTTCATTACCGGCAAGGGCCGCTGCAATGTATGCAATGACTGCGATGCGCAGACGGTTTTGCAAAACGTGCCGGTCAATCCGCGTTTTTTGTATTCCGCGCTGGATTGCTTTTCGCCCGCGGATGTAATGGCCTTCTTTCAGGCGCACGGTGTGCCGCTCAAAACCGAGCGCGGCAACCGCGTTTTTCCGGTTTCGGACAAGTCTGCGGATATTATTGACGCACTTTTCACCTGGATCAAACATTTGGGTGTTACAATTATACAGAAAACAGTAGAAAAGCTGGAATTACAGGACGGACGGGTTACCGGCGTGCGCGCGGGCGGCAAGACTTACGCGGGCGAGCGCGTGATTGTGGCGACCGGCGGTGCGTCTTATCCGCAAACCGGCTCGACCGGCGATGGCTACCGCTTTGCGCGGGAGGCCGGGCACACGGTCGTGCCGCCGAATCCCTCACTGGTGCCGCTGGTCGAGGCGGGAGAAATCTGCCGTGAGATGATGGGACTTAGCCTGCGCAATGTACAGGTAACGGTGTTCGAGAACAACAAAAAGATTTTTTCCGAGTTTGGAGAGATGCTGTTTACGCATTTCGGCCTGTCCGGGCCGCTGATTCTGTCCGCGTCCGCACATATGCGGCATTTCGGCAGCAAGGGGTATCATATCGAGATCGACCTCAAGCCCGCGCTGGATGAGAAAATGCTGGACAAGCGTCTGCTCAGCGATTTCGATAAGCACAAAAACAGCGATTTCATCAATGCGTTGGGCGATTTGCTGCCGCGCAAGATGATTCCTGTGGTGGTACGGTTGTCCGAAATCGACCCGCATGCCAAGGTAAACAGTATCACTAGGGCGCAGCGCGCCTCACTTTTGCACACACTCAAGCATTTTCGGGTGGTGGTGTCGGGCAAGCGCCCGATTGCCGAGGCAATCGTGACAACGGGCGGCATCAGCGTGCGAGAGGTCAGCCCGAAAACCATGGAGTCGAAAAAATGCGCCGGTCTGTATTTTGCGGGCGAGGTGCTGGACGTAGACGCCTATACAGGCGGTTTTAATTTGCAAATCGCGTGGTCGACCGGCCGTCTGGCCGGGCTTTGCGCTGCGCGGGAGGAGGAATAGCGTTGGGTTATATTTCGGTTGCCATCGACGGGCCGTCGGGCGCGGGTAAATCGACGATCGCGCGCGCGGTAGCGGCGCAGCTGGGCTATGTATATGTGGACACGGGGGCGATGTACCGTGCCATTGGTCTTGCAGTGTGCCGCAAGGGTATTTCCGGGGACGATACGGCGGGCGTTGTTTCGCTTTTACCCGAAATCACGCTCTCGCTTACGTATCAGGGCGGTGCGCAGCATATCCTGCTGTGCGGCCAAGATGTGTCCGAGGCTATTCGCACGCCTGAAATTGCAAAATATGCCTCCAAGGTGTCGGCAGTGCCCGAAGTGCGGCAGTTTTTGCTCGATACTCAGCGGAATATGGCGAAAAACAGCAATATCCTCATGGATGGGCGAGATATCGGCACGGTTATCCTGCCGGATGCGCCGGTCAAGATTTTCCTGACGGCTTCGGCCGAGGCGCGCGCTCAGAGACGCTATCTCGAGCTGCGTGAAAAAGGGCAGCAGGTGACGCTGGACGAGGTGCTGCGCGATATTCGTCAGCGCGACCATCAGGATATGACGCGCGCGGTCGCCCCGCTCAGACAGGCGGAGGATGCGGTGCTGCTGGATACGAGCAATATCACGCTCGAACAGAGCATTCAGGCGGTGCTGCGCATTATTCAGGAAAAAACGGAGGAAGATTCATGAAACTCAAATTCCACCGATGGTTTCAATGGTTTGTGGTGC
The DNA here is from genome assembly GCA_019115085.1 of Candidatus Agathobaculum pullicola. Classification (GTDB taxonomy): domain Bacteria; phylum Bacillota; class Clostridia; order Oscillospirales; family Butyricicoccaceae; genus Agathobaculum; species Agathobaculum pullicola. The sequence goes on from DXEF01000021.1 coordinate 7,019, forward strand.
CGTTTGTGGCACTGGGCTTTTATATTTATTTTGGATACAAGGTGATCGGTCGCGAAAACATCCCCAAGGGCGGCTGCGTAGTCTGTCCCAATCATGTGCAATTATCTGATCCGCCGTTTGCGGCCGTTGCGCTGGGGCACAGGACACCGCTGCGCTTGATGGCGAAAAAGGAACTGTTTCAGGGCAATAAATTGTTTGCGTGGCTGATTGCGGCGTTGGGCGCGTTCCCGATTGACCGTGAGGGCGCGGACATTACCGCCATTAAGACCGCATTGGGTACGGTACGCGAAGGTCGCAAGCTGATTATTTTTCCGCAGGGCACACGCGGCGCAGGCGAAGGCGAGGCTAAAAAAGGCGCGGCAATGCTGGCGGTCAAGACGCGCGCGCCGATTCTGCCCATGTATATCACGGAAAACAAGGGATTTCGATGCAAAGCGACCGTCGTTATCGGTAAGCCCTTTCTTCCGGATACAAAAGAAAAGGATTACGGCGTGATTGCGGATGATATTCTGCACCGTATTTACGCGCTGAAGGAAAACGTATGAGTGTAACAGTTGCAAAAACCGCAGGATTCTGCTTCGGTGTGCGCCGTGCGGTCGATTTGGCCGAACAGCAGGCCGGGGAAAACGGCGTCATTTACGCTTACGGTGAAATTATTCATAACATGCACGAGATTCGACGGCTGGAAGAGCGCGGCGTGCGTACTGCGCAAACACTGGAGGAGATTCCGGATGGGGCCAAGGTGCTCATCCGCGCGCATGGCGTACCGCGCACGGTTTATGATACCCTTGCGGCAAAAAAATGCGAAGTTTTCGACGCAACCTGCCCGTTTGTACAGAAAATTCATCGCATTGTCGACCGGGAAAGCCAGGACGGCCGCCTGATTGTTATTCTGGGCAGCGCGGGGCATCCCGAGGTTGTGGGAATACAGGGCTGGTGCGGCGAGTCGGTTGTGTTGGAGGGAGAAGAGCAGGCACAGGCGTTCACTGCGCAGGCGGAGATGGTTGACAGACCGCTTGCCGTGGTCGCGCAAACCACTGTCAATCGAGCAATATGGAATATTTCCGTCGGTCTGATAAAAAAAAGGTGTACAAACCTCAAAATTTTTGATACAATATGTAAAGCGACGGATGAGCGTCAGTCGGAGGCTCGTCTGCTTGCCGGTGCGTCGGATCAAATGGTTGTGATCGGCGACAAGAAAAGTTCCAACACAAAGCGGCTGTATGAAATCAGTCGGTCGCTGTGCAGCAATGTGCTTTATATCGAGGACGCCGCGGAGCTTACAACGCAGGAGCTCTGCCGGGATGGGCGCGTCGGGATCACAGCGGGGGCATCGACACCGGCATGGATAATTAAGGAGGTCAGTAACATGATGAGCGAAGAAACGAAAATCGAAAATGGCGAGGACTTTGCCGCAATGCTCGAGGAGTCCTTCAAAACTTTAAATACAGGAGAGAAAGTCACCGGTACCGTTGTCGCAGTGTCCACGACCGATGTACAGGTCGATCTTGGCGTCAAGCACACTGCGTATATTCCGGTAAGCGAGCTGTCGGATGATCCTAACTATGACGTAGCTGCCAATATCCATCCGGGTGATGAGATTGAGGCGGTTGTTGTTCGCGTCAACGACGGCGAGGGTACGGTCACCCTGTCTAAGAAGCGCGTGGATCAGCTCAAGGGTTGGGAGACCATTGAGAAGGCATATGAAGAACATACGGTTGTGGAAGGCACCATTATGGAGGAGAACCGCGGTGGTGTGGTTGCCACGGCATTTGGCGTACGCGTCTTTATTCCGGCCAGCCAGACCGGTGTGCCGAAGGATCAGCCGATGAGCCAGCTGGTAAAGACCAAGCAGTCCTTCTATATCACCGAGATCAACCGTCAGCGTAAGCGCGTGGTTGGCTCTATCCGCCAGATCCAGCAGGAGGCCCGCAAGGCTGCTGCCGAGAAGATTTGGGGCACCATCGAAGTGGGCAACGAGTACGAGGGCACTGTCAAGAGCCTGACCTCCTACGGCGCGTTTGTTGATATCGGCGGTGTGGACGGTATGGTTCACATTTCCGAGCTGTCCTGGGGCCGCATCAAGCACCCGTCCGAGGTTGTCAATGTCGGTGACAAGGTCAAGGTGTTCGTGATCGGTCTGGATAAGGAAAATAAGAAGATCTCCCTCGGTTACAAGCGTGAGGAAGAGAATCCGTGGAACGTGTTCAAATCCAAGTACGGCGTGGGCGATGTGGCTGAGGTTAAGATTCTCAAGTTCATGCCGTTCGGCGCATTCGCTGAGATCGTGCCGGGCGTAGATGGCCTGATCCATATTTCCCAGATCGCGGATCACCGCATTGCCAAGCCAGAGGATGAGCTTGAGGTTGGCCAGCAGGTTGAGGCCAAGATCATCGACATCAACGATGAGAAGAAGAAGGTTTCTCTCTCCATCCGTGCGCTGCTGGTCGGCGACGAGTATGGCGACGAGGAGTAATTCGCAAGTTGCAAAGAAGCACCCCAAACGGGTGCTTCTTTTTTGTGTTTGCATCGCGTATACTGTCCCGGAGGGGGCGGAAGTATGCGGCGGCGCAGGTATCGCGGAAAAGGAAAAGGCTTGCGGCTGATGCTGCTGTTGGCTGTGCTGGCTACCGCTGGCATCATGGCGACCGTGCGGATGCGGCAGATTTTCATGGAATACGCCACCAACGTCTGTGAGGACAGCGCGATTCAGGAAATAAACAACTTGATGCAGGAAGAGGTCTTTTCCGACCCGGAGACTTATGAAAATATGGTGATTTTGGAACGGGATAGCGAAAATCACGTCACTGCGCTGCGCACGGATGTGATTGCCATTGGGCAGATCAAGGCGCGGCTGGTCAACGGTCTGTTCGAGCGGCTGGAGGATTTGGAGCAGACGACGGTTGAGGTGCCGCTCGGCACGGTATTTGCTCCGAATTATTTCACCGGCATGGGGCCGTCGGTGGACATCGGCATGGCGGGCTTGACCCAGATGGAGGCCGAGTTTGTCAGCGCCTTTTCCTCAGCCGGTATCAACCAGACGCGGCACAACATCATTATTGAAATCCATGCGGGCTTTCGTATCCTGACGCCGATGGGAGGCGAGGACCGCGAGATCGTCACCAGCTATCCGGTCACCGACACCGTGATCGTCGGCACCGTACCCGAGCGGTATGCTTATATTGACGATCTGGGATCCGGCCTGCTCGGTGAAATCAGCGATTATGATAATTCGTCGGAAAACGGAAAATAATACTTCCGAATGGGGCGGAAATTTGGTATACTATATTCTGTATTGGGATGTGAAGGGGTGTTTGCATGGATGCCCTCGGGCAAATTACCGCATTGCGGGAAAAGCTGCGGTATCACAATGAAAAATATTATAATGAAGATGCACCGGAGATTTCGGATTACGAATATGATATGATGCAGCGTGAGCTGCGCGCTTTGGAGACCGCGCATCCGGAATACGCGGATGCGGATTCTCCGACGCAGCGAGTCGGCGGCACAGCGTCCGGTCGGTTTGCCAAAGTGACGCATGCCTATCCGCTGGAAAGCTTGCAGGATGTTTTTTCCTTTGATGAGCTTTCCGAGTTTTATGACCGCGTGGAAGGCGCGGTCGGGCAGGCAGAATATGTGGTTGAGTATAAAATCGACGGGCTTTCGGTTGCACTGGAATATGTCGATGGCGAATTTGTGCGCGGCGCGACGCGCGGTGATGGACAGGTCGGCGAGGACGTGACCGCCAACCTCAAGACGATAAAGGAGATTCCACAGAAGCTGGAAAACGTGCCGCCGCATTTGATTGTGCGCGGCGAGGTCTATATGAAGAAGTCGGTGTTCGACGCGCTCAATAAAGAGTTGGAGTTGCACGAAAAACCGCTGCTTGCCAATCCGCGCAATGCGGCGGCGGGTTCGCTGCGGCAAAAGGACAGCAAAATCACCAAGCAGCGCAAGCTATCCATTTTCTGCTTTAATATCCAGAATGCGGACGAGCTGCCGCTGACCAGCCACACGGATTCACTGGATTTCTTGAAATCGCTCGGCTTTCCGGTCAGTCCGCGCTATCCGGTCTATACCGACCCCACGGACGTACAATGCGAAATTCAGAATATGGGCGAGACGCGCGGCGAGCTGGATTTCGACATCGACGGCGCGGTTGTCAAGGTCAATTCGTTTGCGCAGCGGCAGACGCTTGGCTCGACGGCCAAGTTCCCGCGCTGGGCGGCGGCGTACAAGTACCCGCCCGAGGTGAAGCAGACGCTGCTCAAAGATATCATCATTTCGGTCGGGCGCACGGGCGTTTTAACGCCCAATGCAGTGCTCGAGCCGGTGCGGCTGGCGGGCACGACTGTGTCGCGCGCGACGCTGCACAACCGAGACTTCATCCGCCAGCTGGATGTACGGGTAGGGGACACGGTTTCGGTGCGCAAGGCGGGCGAGATCATCCCGGAGATCATCGGGGTGGCGCTGGACAAGCGCCCTGTGGACGCGCAGCCGTATGAAATGCCGAAGTTTTGTCCGGTATGCGGCGCGCCGGTATTTGAGGACGAGGAGGAGGCTGCCATCCGCTGCACGGGTGCGGCGTGTCCTGCGCAGCTGCTGCGCAATTTGATGCACTTTGCCTCGCGCGACGCGATGGATATCGACGGCTGCGGCGAAGGTAACCTGCAAAAGCTGATTGACGCAGGGCTGGTGAAGTCTGCCGCGGATTTGTACGACCTGACGGTGGAACAGTTGCTGCCGCTTGGCAAAAAGGTGGACACATGGGCAAACAACCTGTTGCGCGGCATTGAGGCAAGCAAAATGCGCGACCTGTCCCGGCTGTTGTTTGCGTTCGGCATTCGGCACGTCGGACAGAAAGCAGGAAAAATTCTCAGCAACCATTTCGGTAGTCTGGACGCGCTGCTTGCGGCGTCGGTCGAGGAAATGACCGAAATCCGAGATATCGGCCAGACCACGGCGGAAAGCATTGCAGCATGGCGCGCACTCGATCAGTCGAAAGAACTTATTGAAAAGCTGCGCGCGGCGGGTGTGAATTTTACCGGTGAAAAGACGGCCAAGAGCGATCTGCTTGCAGGAAAGACGGTTGTCGCTACCGGCAGCCTGACACTTTATACCCGTAAAGAGATTAACGACCTTATTGAGTCGCTCGGCGGCAAGGCGGCCGGGTCGGTATCCAAGAAAACAAGCTATGTGGTAGCCGGAGAAAACGCGGGCAGCAAGCTGCAAAAGGCGGCGGAGCTTGGTATCCCGGTCTTAACAGAGGAAGAATTTAAAAATATGATACAGCAGGAGGAACTTTGACATGGCAATTTCCAGAAAAGAAATTGAGCACATCGCATCCCTTGCACGTCTGGACTCGACGGGCGGCATTTTTGACCGTCTTGCTGACGACATGCAGGGCATCGTCGGCATGGTGGACAAGCTCGCGGAGCTGGACCTTGGCGATATCACGGACGTTATCAACACCGAGCGCAAGAATGCCTTTCATGAGGACGTGGTTGTACAGGAGTATACGCCTGATGAGCTTATTGAGCCGAACGCGCCGGACTTTCAGGCGGGCGGCGTAGCCGTGCCGCGCGTGGTAGAATAAGGGGGACAGAAGCAATGGCACTTTTTGAGAAAACAGCGGCTGAGCTTTCCAAAATGCTCGCCGATAAGGAAATCTCCGCGGTGGAGCTGGCACAGGACGTTTTTGCCCGCACAAAGGCGGTTGAGGACAAGGTGCAAGGCTATGTGACGGTCGCAGAGGAGTCCGCGCTCGCGCAGGCGGCTGAGGTGGACAAGAAGCGCGCCGCAGGCGAAACGCTGTCCGCGTTAGCGGGCATCCCGGTTGCCGTCAAGGACAATATCTGCACCAAGGGGACGTTGACCACCTGTGCATCCAAGATGCTGTATAACTTTAAGCCGCCGTACAACGCGACGGTGATTGAAAAGCTGACCGCAAACGACGTGGTTATGACCGGTAAAGCCAATATGGACGAGTTTGCAATGGGTTCCTCCTGCGAAAACTCGGCCGCGCACCCGACCCACAACCCGCATGGCTTAAGCCGCGTACCGGGTGGATCGTCCGGCGGCTCGGCGGCAGTCGTTGCGGCGGGCGAGGTCCCGCTGTCGCTTGGTTCGGATACCGGTGGATCGATTCGTCAGCCGGCGTCCTTCTGCGGCGTGGTCGGGCTCAAGCCGACCTATGGCGCGGTATCTCGTTACGGTCTGATCGCATTCGCGTCTTCGCTCGACCAGATCGGTCCATTCGGTCGCTCGGTGGAGGACGTGGCGATGCTGCTTGACGCGATCACCGGCCACGACCCGATGCACGACTCGACCTCGGTTAAGACGCCGTTTGAAGGCTCGACCCGTGCAAACCTCAATGCCGATATCAAGGGCATGAAGATTGGCCTGCCCAAGGAGTATTTCGGCGCGGGTATTTCGGATGCGGTGCGTGAGAGCGTACTCGCCGCTGCCGAGACTTACAAAAACCTCGGCGCAGAGGTGTTTGAGATTTCGCTGCCGCTGGTTGAATACGCGCTGCCGGTGTACTACATCCTGTCGTCGGCTGAGGCCTCGTCTAATCTGGCGCGCTTTGACGGCGTCAAGTACGGCTATCGCACCCCGAACGCGGGCGATGATCTGATTGCACTCTACACGAAGAGCCGCTCGGAGGGCTTTGGTGCAGAGGTGCAGCGCCGCATCATGCTAGGCACCTATGTGCTATCCTCCGGCTATTACGACGCATATTACAAGAAGGCGCGCGCGGCGCAGCGCAAGATCCGGGAGGAGTTTGCAAACGCATTTGAAAAATGCGATGTCATTCTGACGCCGGTTGCCCCCACCACAGCGTATGAAATGGGCTCCAAGACCACCAATCCGCTGGAGATGTATGCGGGCGATATCTGCACGGTATCGGTCAATATCGCGGGCTTGCCGGGTTTGGTACAGCCTTGTGGCTTTGACGCGGACAAGATGCCGATTGGTATGCAGCTCATCGGGCCGCGCTTTGGTGAGCAGAAGCTGCTTGACGCGGGCCTTGCATTCGAGCAGGCATCCGGCCTTAAGAACATCATCGCGGCACTGTAAGGGGAGGAATAGACAAATGAAATATCAAGCTGTCATCGGCCTTGAGGTGCATGCGGAGCTGTCCACCAAGAGCAAGATTTATTGCTCGTGCTCGACCTCGTTCGGCGCACCGATCAATACCCACACCTGCCCGGTTTGCACCGGTATGCCGGGCGCGTTGCCTGTACTGAACAAGCAAGTGGTACACTATGCGGCCAAGATGGGCAAGGCGACCGGCTGCACGGTCAATCAGCTGTGCAAAGCCGACCGTAAAAACTACTTTTATCCCGACCTGCCCAAGGCGTATCAGATTTCGCAGTTCGATGTACCGATTTGCGAAAACGGCGAGGTGTTCTTCTACGTTGATGGCGAGAAGAAGTCATGCCGTCTGGAGCGTATCCACTTCGAGGAGGACGCGGGCAAGCTGCTGCACGACGAGATCGACGGCACGGTCGTCTACTTCAATCGCTGCGGTGTGCCGCTGATTGAGATGGTCACCAAGCCCGACCTACATTCCTCGGCGGAAGCAAAGGAATTCCTCGAAATGATTAAGACTACGCTGTCCTACCTCGATATCTGCGACTGCAAGATGGAGGAAGGTTCGATCCGCTGCGACGTGAACGTCTCCATCCGGCCGGAAGGCTCGGAAGAGTTCGGTACCCGCGTCGAAATGAAGAATATCAACACCTTCTCGGGCGCGGTGCGCGCGATTGACTATGAGATCGCCCGCCAGATTGAGGTGGTCGAGAACGGCGGAGAAATCCAGCAGGAGACCCGTCGCTGGGATGACGTGAAGCTTAAGAACACGGTCATGCGTACCAAGGAGGACGCGCAGGACTACCGTTATTTCCCCGATCCGGACCTGATTGCGGTCGAGATCTCGGATGAGTGGATGCAGCAGATTGAGAGCGAAATCCCTGAGCTGCCGATTTCGCGCTACGAGCGCTATCTGAACGAGTACGGCATGACCGCGATGGAGGCGCGTCTGATTTCGGACAGCTTTGCTAAGGCGGAGCTGCTCGACGCGGCGGCAAAGCAGGTCAAGCCCAAGGCGGCGGCAAACTGGATTCTGTCTGATATCTCCAAGTACCTCAACGACAAGGGCGTGGAACTGCCGGACACCAAGCTGACCGCAGATAAGCTGGTCGATTTGGTTAAACTTATTGAAGCAGGCACGATTTCGGGCGCGGCAGGTAAAAAGGTGCTGCCGAGCATGTTCGAGACGGATGAGACGGTTGAGTCAATTGTGGAGCGCATGGGTCTCAAGCAGGTGTCCGACGAGGGTGCAATCCTTGCCATCGTACAGGATGTGATTGCCAAGAATGAAAAGGCTGTTGCGGACTTCAAGGCAGGTAAGAACGTCACCGGTTTCCTTGTGGGTCAGTGCATGAAGGCATCCAAGGGCCAGGGCAACCCGCAGATCATTAATAAGCTGATTGCGCAGGAGTTGGCCAAGCTGTAAGTTGTTTTTCAATGCGCTCACGTGACAAGCGGAGGTGCTTGCTGTGAAAAAATTAGGTTGGATAGGGATTGTTCTTGTTTTCGTCTTTTCGTTGACTGCCTGCGGTTCGAAGAACCCACAGGCCATGGTTTCGGAAGCACTTGGGGTGGATGCTTCTACTGGCAGCACGATGTCCAGTATGGACACACATAGTGGCAACGGCGATGGTACTGCCTATGTTGAGCTGCATTTTGACAGCAACGAGATGGTGAAACAGATTCAGGCAGACGATGCGTGGAAGCCATTTCCGTTGGATAAAACTGCCCAGACGTTGGTGTATGGGGTATCTGATGAAACAAGCAGCGTTGGACCGTTTTTAACCGATGAGGAAGGCAAAGCCTTAGTGCCTGAGATTGCAAACGGATACTATCGTTTGATTGATCGGCAGGTGGAGCAGGACAAGGCAACCGGCGCAGATATTTTGAACAGAGCCTCCTTTAATTTTACTGTGGGGCTTTATGATACCGATACCAACACGTTGTATTGCTGTGAACTGGATACCTGACAGATGTATAAGTTATGCCGATGGTCTGGCTGAAACGAAAAAGGATGCTGCAAACGCAGCATCCTTTTTACATCTTTATTCAAAATAGAATAAGTCCTCAAACTTCTTATCCAGTGCGATGCACAGGATAAGCGCGAGCTTGGCGGTCGGGTTGAACTGCCCGGTTTCGATGGAACTAATCGTGTTGCGTGACACGCCGACCAACTCGGCCAGCTGTGCCTGCGACAGATTTTTCTCGCCGCGCGCTTCTTTCAGACGGTTGCGCAGAATCAGTTTGTCGTCCATCACTCACCCCAGCACGCCGATTACATAGGTGATAAGGTTGGCAATGGAAAGAAAACTGCCTGCAATGGTAGTCACCAATAGAGATTTATCTTTACTGAACCGATAGCGGGGATAGGCTTCAGCTGCAACATATGCCCAAAAGACTGCGGCCAGCGCGTCGTTTGACCGATTGGTACACATGTTGAAAATGAAGAGAAAAATCAGAACGATGATGAATGCGATAATGCCAATTTGTCTGCCTTGGTCTTCTGCATTTTTTTTGCCTTCGTCCAGCCGTTCTCTGCGGCTTTTTGCCAGGATTTCTTCTTTGTTCATAAAGGGCACCTCTTTGTCTCTATCTACCGTTGCGCCAAGTGTTCTTGGCATATTCAGTATAACATGACAAGTGAACTTGTCAAGAGGGATTGCAAAGTTTTCTTGACAAAATGTGCGGAAGCGAAAAATATACGCAAAATTTGTTTATCGTGACGGCTGGTGTATTGTTTCCAGCAGGGGAAACGGGTATAATAAAATCTACGGGCGTATAACTGCTCGTTTCCAAATTAGAAAAAGGAGGAATGTTCCTTGCAGATAGAGAAAACCCTGCAAACGCTGTGCGCGCTGCCGGCGGTGAGCGGGTTTGAAGAACAGGCGGCGCAGGCGGTTGCCGCGCTGCTGCGTCCGCTGTGCGATACAGTCGAAGTCGACCAAAACGGAAACGTGCTGGGATACAAGGGCTGCGGCCGTAAGCACGCCAAAACCGTGCTGCTCGATGCGCACCTCGACCAGATTGGCTTTGTCGTTACCGAGGTATTGGACGGCGGATTTTTGCGCTTTGCGCCGGTCGGCGGTGTTGACCCGCGCATGTTGCTGGCCACCGAAGTGACCATTCTGGCGGACGAGCCTTTGTACGGTGTGGTCAGCTGTATGCCGCCGCACTTGCTGAAAGCGGGCGAACAGGATAAGGCTGTGCCGGTGGACCAAATGCTGATTGACACCGGACTGGAAAACGCCAAGGAGAAAGTCCGTATTGGCACGCCGATTGTGTTTGCGCAGCAGCCGGTGAAGCTGCTCGGTGGGCAGGTTTGCAGCAAATGTCTGGATGACCGAGCGGGCGTGGCTGCGATTCTGCTTGCGCTGGAAAAACTGAAAAAATACAAAAAACGTCGCTGCAACATCGCGGTGCTCATCAGCGCGCAGGAAGAAGTCACTGGACTTGGCGCGCAGACCGGCGCGTTTGCGGTGCAGCCGGAATATGCGATTGCAGTGGACGTAACGCATGGCAAAACACCGGATGGCCCGTCGGATGGCGTATTCGAACTGGGCAGCGGACCCGCTATCGGTATGGGTCCGAACCTGCATCGTGGCCTGACTCAGCGGCTTATCAAAACCGCGAAAGCCAATGATATCGACTATTCGATCGAGGTGATGGAGGGCAATACGGGCACGAATGCGTGGACCATGCAGATTGTGGCGCACGGCATTGCCACCGCGCTGCTATCCATTCCGGAGAAATACATGCACACGCCGGTCGAGGTAATCCAAACGTCCGATGTGGAGGATGTGGCAGAGCTGATATATCGGTTTTTGTGCGATTTTGACGGGGAGGTGGAACCATGACCAAACTGCTCAAAACGCTGTGCGCGCTGCCCGGTCCATCCGGCTGCGAGGATGCGGTGCGCGAGTTTATACTCAAAAAGGCAAAGCCTTTCGCGGATGAAATCCGCACGGATGCCATCGGTAACGTCATGGTGTTCCGCAAGGGTAAAAAATCGCTTGAACGGCCGGTCGCTGTGTGCGCGCATATGGACGAGGTCGGCGTAATCGTCAAAAAAATCACCGAGGACGGTATGCTCAAATTCGGCTTTGTCGGCGGCGTTGACCCGCGCGTCGTAATCGGCAAGGGCGTGCGGTTTGGCAATACGCGCGGCGTCATCGGGATCAAGGCGGTGCATTTGACAACCGCGGCAGAGCGCCACACCATGCCCAAAACCAGGGATTTATATATCGACATTGGTGCGACCAGCCGTGTGGCAGCTGAAGATAAGGTGTCGCTGGGCGATTACGGTGTGTTCGATTCGGATGTTGTATTGTTTGGGGACGGACTCATCAAAGCCAAGGCGATTGACGACCGCATCGGCTGCGCGGCGTTGTTGACGCTGCTTGAGAACCAGCCGCCGGTGGATACTTGGTTCTGCTTTACCGTGCAGGAGGAGACAGGCCTGCGCGGCGCGGCGAGCATGGCCTATGCCATCGACCCGGGATTTGCGCTTGTGATCGAGGGTACAACCGCAGCCGATTTGGCAGAAGTGAAGGATGGTAAGGCAGTTTGCCGCGTGCGCGGCGGCGCGGTTATCCCGTTCATGGATGGCGCGACGATTTATGACGCTGCACTGTTTGAACTGCTGCGCGATGCGTGCATCCGGCGTGGTATCCCGTGGCAGACCAAGACGCGCATTTCCGGCGGCACGGATGCAGGTCGCATTCATAAGAGCCGGGCTGGCGTGCGCGTGTGCGCTGTAGCCGCGCCTGTGCGCTATATCCATTCGCCGTCGAGCGTGGCGGCGCTGTGCGACTGCGAGGCGGTTTTGCAGGCAGCTCACGCATTTCTGGAGGAACTGGGAGGAGAAAACGAATGAGCAAGGTTTTTGATTTATGGAACGAGGTCGGAGGCGCGTTTGGCCCGTCCGGCCGCGAGGATGCCGTGCGCGAGACAATTGCGTCCATCGCAGGCGAATATATTGACGACGTGACGACCGACGCGCTGGGCAACCTCATCTGTCGCAAGAAGGGAACGGGCAAAAAGGTGCTGTTGGCTGCTCATATGGATTCCATCGGCGTGGTAGTGACCTATATCGATGAGAAGGGGTTTATTCGTTTTTCGCAGGTCGGCGGTTTGTTCAAGGGCGACCTCATCAATATCACGGTGCGCTTTGCAAACGGTACGCGCGGCATCATCTCCTACGAGGAAAAAACGCCGTTTAAGGATTTAACATTAGACAATCTGTTCATTGACATTGGTGCCAAGGATCACGCGGATGCGGAAAAGCAGGTGCAGGTAGGCGATTTTGCCGTATTTGAAGCATCGCGCTTTGAGCAAAACGGCGTGCTGTGCGGCCCGTATCTGGACAACCGGATCGGCTGCGTGACGCTTTTGCGCACGATGGAGCAGATAGGGGAGACGGATAATGACCTCTACTTTGTGTTCACGGCGCAGGAGGAAGTCGGCCTGCGCGGCGCAGGCACGGCGGCGTTCGCCGTGCAGCCGGATGTCGCTATTGCGGTAGATGTGACCGATACGGGCGATCTGCCCGAACGAAAAACGCCGATGGCGGTCGATATGGGCAAAGGCCCGGCGGTCAAGGTGATGGATCGCTCGGTCATCTGCACCCCGGCGGTGTGCGCGGCACTGGAACGGGCGGCGGTAGACTGCGGCGTCACCACGCAGCGCGAGATCTTGCAGTTCGGCGGCACGGATACGGCGGCGCTACAAAAGACACGCGCAGGTGTGCAGGTAGGCGCGGTATCCATCCCGACGCGCTATATCCATTCTCCGAGCGAGATGTGTGCGGTAAGCGATGTCGAGGACGCGGCAAAGCTGCTTGGGCACTTTGCGGTGAGCTTTGGAACACAGGAAGCATAAAGGCAGCGGAAAACCGGGCGGGATGCAGAAGATACTGTGTCCCGACCGGTCTACAGCTGTAACATTCTATCCGCCAATAGGAAAAGGAGCATAAGCGCATTGGACATTTGCCTGAGAATCTCAGCTTTTTTATAGTTCCTCCTTGACAATCGCTGTCAAATTTGTTATTCTATTTTAGCAAGATTTATTTCAATGAATCTATCCGGGTGTGGCGCAGCTGGTAGCGTGCTTGACTGGGGGTCAAGAGGCCGCA
>DXEF01000022.1 GCA_019115085.1 Candidatus Agathobaculum pullicola
CCACGGCCGCTCCGGCGGCGCGATCGACGTGGGCGGCGGCAGGCATGTGCACTTTGCCGATGCGCAGACGACGCAGGAGGATGGGCGCCGCCATCGTTTCCGCGTCGCGGCGCTGATCCAGGACCCGATCGGGGACTGACAGAATAGAACACAAAAAAGGCGCTCCAAAAACGGAGCGCCTTTTGCGGTTTGCAGCCCAAAGCGGCTGCGCCGCGTCCTGGTGCAATCGATTCTGTCGCCGGTTTGTCGTCAGAAAGGCAAGCCGGGATTTCAGGGAAAAGAAAAAGTACTGAATTCTTTCGAAATCAGTACTTTTTCCTGGTGCGGATGGGGGGACTTGAACCCCCACGTCCTTGCGAACACTAGCACCTGAAGCTAGCGCGTCTGCCATTCCGCCACATCCGCATATTTGATTTTTTCGTTTGAAGGTGGTGCGAGTGACGGGACTTGAACCCGTACGTCGATTGACACACGCCCCTCAAACGTGCCTGTCTACCAGTTCCAGCACACTCGCATTCTCTTTCGTATCGAGTCGCCTCACTGTCAGCGACAATATGTATTATATCGAAAGAAGGGTATAATGTCAACATCTTTTTGCAAAAAAATCAAAATTTTTTTCAAACCCCCAAAATACGCCGAAAATCAACGGGAAGCGCGCCAGGCAATCAGCTGCGCTGCAATCGAGACAGCAATCTCCGCAGGGGTCTGCGCATGGATTTCCAAGCCAATGGGTGTGATGATACGCTGCTGTGACGTAGGGGAAAACCCTTCCTGCGTCAGCGCGTGGAACAGCGTTTCGCGTTTGCGGCGGCTGCCCATCAGGCCAATGTAGCTGGCAGGGGTGGACAGCGCATAGCGCACAGCATCTGTATCGCCCTGATGACCGCGTGTCATGATGCAGAAGGCATCCGTCTTGGTGGGGCGCAGCGCACCGACAAGCGACGCGGCGAGTTCGGTCAGGGGAACGGTCAGTGTATGCTCGGCGTGCGGGAAACGCGCTGGGGAGCAGAAGTCCGCACGGTCGTCAATGACAACGTGCCGGAAGTCCAGCCGATGCAGCAGTGTACACAGCTCATGCGATACATGGCCACCACCGATGACGAACACTCGGCCTGCGTCGGCCAGAGGCACGCACAGCGCATCTTTCCCATGCAGCGATACAACAGACGGACGCACAGGCAGCGCGCTTTTCTGCGCGATATAGGGCGAACAAGTGTCCAGCGGCAGGCACAGCCAAACCGGGGTTCTATTCCGCAAGGCAGAGAGCGCTGCGCGCAGCGGCAGGGGATCGGTCAGCGGGGTAAATAGAACCTCGGTCGAGCCGCCGCACACCATGCCCAGACTGCCTGCCTTGCGGTTGTCCAGTTCAAAGCGTTCCAGATGGCCGTAGGCAGGCTGGGCAGCGGCCAGTTCCAGACAGCGGTGCTCAAGCAGTCCTCCGCCGATGGTGCCGCACAGCAGTCCCTGCGTGCCTGCCAGCAGCATGGCGCCCTCCTTGCGCGGGGTGGAGCCGATTGCGCGGGCGACCGAAACCAGTAGGACGGGATGGCCTGCCTCGATTTCTTGCAGGGCAGTGGTCAGCAGTTGCTCAAACATGGGTTATCCTCCTTATCGAGTCAGCAGCAGTACGTTTTCCGGCGCGATACCCAGCACATCGGGCAGCACGGCGGGTTTGCGGTCTTTGGGCATGCGCCACCATATGGGCGGCGTGCTTTCGTCCTGTCCCGCGTAGAGAAATAGTAAAATCCATTCAAACGGTTCTTCCAGTTCTCCTACCCATTGTATGCTTGCACGGTTGGCGGCGGCGCGGGCGTGGAAATAGTGCGCGCGCAGGCCGATGGCGCATAAATCGTCCGGCACGGGATGCGATGTGGTCAAGCGCAGATTCCATGCGGGTACTTCGACGGTATGCTCGTCGACTTTGCGGGCGCGGGTGATGTTTTTGCAGCCGGTCAGGCGTGCGGCAGCCTCGCTGCGCGGGTCGGCAAAGACTTCTTTGGTTGCGCCGTCGCGCACGATGCGGCCATCCTCCATTACGCACAGTTGACCACACAGGTGATAGGCTTCGTCCCGGCTGTGCGTGACCAGAACGGTCTGCCGTCCGTAGGAACGCAGCAAGGATAGAAACTGCGGCTGTAATTGGTCGCGCAGATGGCTGTCGAGCGCCGAAAAAGGCTCGTCGAGCAGCAGCAGGCGAGGCTCATTTACCAGCATGCGTGCAAGCGCTACGCGCTGTGCCTGTCCGCCGGAGAGCTGCGCTGGACGCAGCTTTTCCAGCCCTTCCAGCTGCATCATTTCGATGATGCTCCGCAGGCGGCGTTGGCGCGCGGCAGCGTCGCGCTCGTGGTGCAGGCCGGTCAGGATATTTCGTTCGACCGTCAGATGGGGAAACAGCGCGTATTGCTGGAACAGATAGCCCACGCGCCGCTGCTGCGGCTTGAGATTGACGCCGCGTGCGGAGTCGAATAATGTTTCACCATCCAGCACGATGCAGCCGCTGTCCGGGGTTTCCACGCCTGCGATACATTTCAGCGTCATGCTCTTGCCGCAGCCGGACGCGCCCAACAGGCCGGTGACCGCGTCCTCCGCGTCAAAGGCGGTTTCCAGTACGAAATCGCCCAGCTTTTTGCGGATGTCCACATGTAGACTCATGCGCGGTGCCCCTCTTTCTGTCGACGCTCCAGCAGATTGACGGTCAGCAGCACCGCCGCCGAGATGGCAAGGTTGACCAGCACCCACAGAAAGGCGTGGGCGTCATCGCCCGTGCGCCAGAGCTGGTAGACTGTAGTCGAGATGGTCGCGGTCTTGCCGGGCGTGTAGCCGATCAGCATACTGGTCGCACCGTACTCGCCCAGCGCGCGCGCAAAGGCGAGCACCACGCCCGCGATGATGCCCTGGCGGCAGGCGGGCATACGGATGCGCCAGAAAATGTAGGTGTTTGACAGACCGAGCGTCTGTCCGGCCTGTGCAAGCGTCTGGTCAAAGGCCTCGAACGCGCCGCGCGCGGTGCGGTAGAGCAGGGGAAAGGCGACGACTGCCGCCGCGATCACACCGCCGTACCACGTCATGACGAATTTCAGACCGACTTGCTCGAGTGCGATGCCGAGCGGACGGCGAGAACCGAACAACAGAAGCAGAAAATAGCCCACGACCGTGGGCGGCAGCACGAGCGGCAGCGTGAGCACCACGTCGAGCACGCCTTTCAGCAGACGCGGCAGGCGCACAGCGTAATAGGCTGCGGCAATGCCGGTAAAGAATACAATGATGCTACTCAGCACCGCAATGCGCAAGGAATTGAAGAGCGGATACCAGTCCACGGGATACATTCACTCCTTTTGTAAACGGGGCAGGGCACACGCCCCGCCCCGTCTGTGTTGTTTGAAATCAGGAAACCGGGGAAAATCCCACGGATGCAAATACAGCCATTGCCTCGTCGGTGGACAGATAGTCGAGGAACGCCTGTGCCGCCTCCGGGTGCGCCGAAGTCTTGAGCACCGCGGCCGGATAGATGACCTGTCCGCACATGTCGGCGGTTGCCTCGTCCACGACGGTCAGGCCGTCGCTGAAGGCATCGGTCGCATAGATGATGCCTGCGTCTACGCTGCCCTCGCGCACCTGCGTGGTGACTTCCTTGACGTTGGTGCCGTAGGTGATGCAGCCTGTGTTTGCCAGCGCCGCTTCGTCCAGCCCGTAGTGCGTCAGAATCTTCTGGGTGTACTGTCCGACCGGCACGTCGCTGTTGCCCATAGCCAGCAGGATATCGCCAGCCTGCAAGTGCTCGGCAAGCGAATCAAAGCTGTCGATGCCCTTGGGGTTGCCTTCGGGCACGGCGAGTGTGACCTTGTTTTCCAGCAGGTCGAGACGGCTGTCCGACTGCACGAAGTCCAGCCCCTCCGTGTTGGCCGAGGCATCGGCTGCCGCGTCCAGCTGGTCCATCTGCTTCTGCGCTGCCGAGATGAACACGTCGCAGTCCGCGCCCTCCTGAATCTGGGTCTTGAGCGTTCCGGAGGAATCAAAGTTGAAGGTCAGCGTGACGTCCGGCGCGATTTCCTTATAATCCTCTGCGATTTGTTCGAGCGTTTCGGTCAGGCTTGCTGCCGCGAATACAGTGAGCTCGGTCGGCTCGCCGCTGACCGCGTTTGCCGAAGCGTCCGTTCCCCCGCCCGTCGAGCAGGCGGTTAGGCTGACCGCTATACACGCGGCAAGCAGCCCTGCAAGTAGTCTTTTCATGCTGTTTTTCTCCTTTGTCCCGTTTTTCAGGGACGATTTTATTTTCAACCCGCCGGTTTTACGGCGCGATCGAATCGAAAGTCAGCGGGCGCAGTCCATCCGCTGACCGCGCAGCAGTGCGTGCGCATGCGGAAGCTGGTCCAGAAAAACGTCCATGCACTCCATGCAGGCTTTGGGGCTGCCGGGCAGGTTGATGATAAGCGTCCGGCCGCGGATGACCGAAACCGCGCGCGTGAGCATTGCGCGCGGAGTGATGCGCAGACTGGCCGTGCGCATTGCCTCCGCGATACCGGGCGCGAGCCGCTCGGCAGCGTCAAGCGTTGCTTCTGGCGTCAGGTCGCGCGGGGAGAAGCCTGTGCCGCCTGTGGTCAGAATGAGGTCGGGCTGGCGCTGGTCGGCCAGCCGGATGAGGGCTTTGGTCAGCCCTTCGCGTCCGTCAGGCAGGACAAGCTGCTCGATTACCGTGTAGCCTGCCTCTTGCAGCCGACGCGCGACGGCGGGACCGCTTTCGTCCTGTCGCTCGCCTGCGGCGCAGCGGTCGGACAGGGTAATGACCGCTGCCTGTAAGGGCAGCGGCGTTTCACGCGGCTGGACGGTCATTTCGTCGCCGACTGCAATGCGCCCTCCCTCAAGCACGCGGGCGAAAATACCCTCGCGCGGCATGATGCAGTCGCCCATCTTGTGAAAAATCGCACAGTGGTGGTGGCATGCCTTGCCGATTTGTGTGACTTCAAGCAGCACGTCGCCGCAGCGCAGCAGCGTGCCGACCGGCAACGTGCGGAAGTCAATGCCCTCGACCACGAGATTTTCTCCAAACGCGCCGGGGGTGACGCTCGCACCACGCGCGTTGAATGCGGCGATCTCGTCCGCAGAAAGCAGGCTGACCTGCCGATGCCAGTCGCCCGCGTGCGCGTCGCCGTCCAGACCGTGGTTTGCTATGAACAGCGCCGCGCCGCAGTCCTCTTTTTGTACGCCGCGCACCGCGCTGGTGCATACGGCGAGTATCTTTCCCATATTATCCTCCGATTTGGTTCATGGATTTATGTTCTGTGATGTTTTCCCGCTGCTGGAAGCAGTGCGCGGCAGGTTTTTGTAAAATCGCCGCGCGGATTGCGCTTTGCAGCGTAGTATTGTCTGCGCTGCCGCGCAGCAGAGGGCGAAGCTCTGCGCCCTGCTCGTAGCACAGACAGGGTTTGAGTAATCCGGTGCTGGTCAGCCGTAGGCGGTTGCAGCGGTCGCAGAAGCCGTGGCTGACCGCGTCAATTAGCCCGATGCAGCCCTGCATACCGGGCGCGCGAAAATACCGCGCCGGTCCATTGCCGCGCGGCTCGATTACCGGCTTTAGCTGGGGCCAGTGCATGCGCAGTCGGTCGAGCGCGACATCAGCGCTTGCCGTTTGGCCGGTTTGCGCCGTTCCCAGCGGCATCCGCTCAATAAACCGCACGTCCACCGGCAGCGTCTGTGCCAGTTCAGCCAGCGGGATAAGCTGGTCGGTGGTTTCGGGCAGCAGCACGGCGTTGACCTTGGTCGGCAGGCGCGCGGCGCACAGGCGCACGGCGTGCAGCACTTCGTCGGCGGTGTGCGTGCGGCGGGTCAGACGCTGGTACTGCACGTTGTCCAGCGTGTCCAGACTGATGTTGACCCCGTCCAGTCCTGCCGCGCGCAGTTCGTCCAGCAGGGGCGGCAGCAGCAGGCCGTTCGTAGTCAGTGTGACCTGACGGACGCCGGGCAGTGCTTTGAGCGCATGGATAAAACCCGTGCAGCCGCGCCGCACCAGCGGTTCGCCGCCCGTCACCTTAAAGCGGTCGATGCCGAGCGAAACCGCTGCCTCAGCAACGCGTAGCAGTTCCTCATAGCGCAATAAATCATCGTGCGCGGTGAGCGGTACGCCTTCATCCGGCATGCAGTAGCGGCAGCGCAGATTGCAGCGGTCGGTGATGGACAGGCGCAGATAGCGGATTTCACGTCCGAATGAATCCAGCATATTATACGCCCTTGCCGAAGCCACAGTTGGGGAAATGGCAAACTTCACAGTTTAGACAAAGTCCGCCATGGCCGAGTCCCGCCAGCCAGTCTGCCGTGACTGGGACGTCGGCCAGCAAGCGCGGCAGCACGAGGTCGAAAATGGTACGCTTTGCGTACATCACGCAGCCCGGCAGGCCGCAGACCGGCCGCCCATCCGGCAGGTAGGACACGAGGAACATTGCGCCGGGCAGCACGGGTGCGCCGTAGCTGACAATCCGCGCACCTGCCTTGCGAATGGCAAGCGGGGTGCGGTCGTCCGGGTCGACACTCATGCCGCCGGTGCAAAAAATCATCTGCACACCATCGTCCGCCATTTGCGTGATAGCGGCGGTAATGTCGGCCGCATCGTCGCCGCAGACCGCATGCGCGGCCATTTCGCAGCCGTATTCGGCAAGTTTTTTCTCGAGAACGGGCGTGAACGCATCTTCGATCAGTCCGTTTGCGACCTCGCTGCCCGTGGTCACTACGCCGAACGCCCGCGGACGGAAGGGAACGAGTTGCAGCAGCGGCGTATCGCCCGCCGTGCGTTGTGCGGTTTCCATCTTTTCCTTTTCGATGACAAGGGGGATAACGCGTGTGCCGCAGAGTTTGTCGCCCTTTTTGACCGGGAAACCGCCTGCGCGCGTAGCAATCATCATTTCGCCCAGCGCGTTGACCGCGCGCAGCCGCTCCACATCGACCAGCAGCAGGCCGTCCTCGTCCGCAATCAGCTCGATTTTTCCCTCTTTGGGGGCGGTCGCGTGCATGTGCGCGCCCTGACACAGCACGCGCAGAATTTCCGCCGCATCGTTTTCATGTAGCATGCTTTCGCTGTTTTCCCAGATGTAGATATGCTCCTTGCCGACACTCAGCAGCACCGGAATGTCCTCCGGCCGGATGATGTGTCCCTTGCGGAACACCGCGTCCTTGGTTACGCCCGGGATAATCTGGGTAATATCATGGCACAGGACTTGCCCGACGGCATCCTGTGTGCGCATCAGTTTCATGATAAGCCTCCAACAGTAAAATGCGGATTGCAGACGCAATCCTTACTATGGTAAAATTGTATCACATTTGAGTGTTGGCAAGCAACCGCTAACCGATGGGTCGGGGCGGTCAATGTTGCCAAAGTTTTTCGTTATATTTATAAAAGTTTAACGAGAATGTGTAAATTATGTCTAATTTTGATGGATTAAAACGCGTTTTATCTGAAAATAATATATGATTTTGTATGGATAAGGGAGGGGTGCAGATGGAGCAGTCGCTAAAGGTGCGTGCAAGCCTGCGCATTGTGCGGAAAAATAAGCTATTCGGCCCGGGGGTGGCGCAGCTGCTGGAAGGAGTCGAAAATCTCGGCTCGCTGCGGCGAAGCGCGGCGCGCATGGAGATGAGTTACAACAAGGCGTGGAGCATAGTACACGGCTGCGAGGAGGAACTGGGTTTTGCGCTGCTTGAGCGGCGTATTGGCGGCGCGGGCGGCGGCGGCGCGGTACTGACTGAACGGGGACGGGCGTTGCTTGCACGCTACCGGGCGTTTTCGCACAAAGCGCATGAATTGCTCGACCGGATGGCAGAAGAATATTTTTCGGATATTTTGAAGGAAAGGTGACAAATATGCAGGAACAGCAGCCTTGGGTATTGGTAAGAGGAGCGGGTGACCTTGCCACCGGCGTCATTGTGCGGCTGCATCGCTGCGGCTTTCGCGTGGCGGTGACCGAATGTGCAAACCCTTCCGCCATCCGGCGGCGCGCGGCGCTGTGTGAAGCTGTCTGGCAGGGACAGGTGACGGTCGAGGGCGTGACCTGTCGCCGTGTGGCGGACACAGGCGAAGCGGCGCGCGTATCGCAGGCAGGCGAAGTGCCTCTGCTGGTGGATGAGTGCGCGGCGTGTGTGTCTGTGCTGCGCCCGGCAGCGGTCGTAGACGCTATCCTCGCCAAGCGTAATCTGGGGACAAACCGAGACATGGCGCCCATCACGGTCGGCCTTGGGCCGGGCTTTACTGCGGGCGAGGATGTGGACGCAGTGATAGAAACCATGCGCGGACATCATCTGGGGTGCGTGATTTGGCAGGGTGGGGCGATTCCTAATACGGGCGTACCGGGCGCTGTTGCGGGCTATGCCGCCGAGCGGGTCATCCACGCGCCCGCATCGGGTGAAATGACGCTTGTGCAGGACGAAAACGGGCAGACTATCGATATCGGCGCGCTGGTCCGCAAGGGACAAGTGATTGCGCGTGTCGGCGGTGTGTCGGTGCTCGCCACGATAGACGGCGTGCTGCGCGGTCTGATTCGCGCGGGTTATCCGGTGACTGAAGGGCTGAAAATTGCGGACATCGACCCGCGGCCTGAGCAGGTGGCTTATTGCGATACGGTGTCTGATAAAGCGCGCGCCATCGGCGGCGGTGTGGTCGAGGCGTTGCTGCGGCTCGCGCGGGAAAAGAGCATTCAGCTGCTGTAAAACAAAAGAACGGGCTGTTGGCCCGTTCTTTTTTATTCTGCGTATATCCAGCGATACAGCAAGGCTGGGTCGGCGTGCAGACTGCCAATCCGGCAGTCCAATCCGTCCTCGACCAGTGCTTGAGCGGCGGGTTCAGCCAGTTCTGTAAGCGTGGGCGTATCTGCCTGATTGAGCAGAACGCGCAGTTTTTCTTTCGGCAGGCCGCAGGCCGCCACGGTTTCGCGCACACAGTACAGCAGTTCCGGGATGCCTACTGTTTGGTCGGGACTTTGTGCCCAGTCCGGACACAGCGCATAGCGGTGTACTGCGTCGCGTATCGGCTTGCCAAGCGCGGACAGTCCTTCCACAATCAGGCACAGGTCGGTTTGCGGCGATAGCACCGGCTCGTCTGAGCGGTGCAATTTCAGCGGCAGACAGTGCGCGCCGTCCGCTTCGCACAGAACTATGTCTGCTGCGGCTGCCGCCTGCGTGAGCAGAGCGGGGGAGAGCGCGCACAACTTTCCGTTTTCTGCTGATTGGCCAGCACAGACCGCTCCCGGCAACCGGAGCTGTTCGAGCAACTTGCTCGGTGTGGGATCGAGCAGCACCGTGCGGCAATCGGGCGGTGGGACAGGGAACATATGGGTCGTGGTGGTCACCAGAACGCGGTAGGATGCCAGAGCGCGGGCCATCACACGCAGCGCGGTCGTTTTTCCGCCCGCGCCGACAATGGAAACGAATTTCGGCTGCATTTTTCAGTCCTCATTTTGCCACAGCAGCAGATACCCGCTATCCTGAACGACATAGAGTGCTTCCGCATCCGCGTCGAGCAGGTCGCGGCAGTCGGTTTCAGATGAAAAGCGTACACAAGTGCCGCAGGACGAGCTAAGTGCACGCGGCACGGGCTGCATTTTCGCCTTACAGCCCGCGTTTTGCAGCGCCTGGAAGCTGAGCATCGCGCTCAGATGCGTGTGAAAAGTCGCAACAAACTCGCTCATGATTTCTTGGTCAACGTCAAGGCGAATTCTTCGTCGCCCGTTTCGCGGGACGCAGCCTCGTAGCCGTTGTTATGGGCAAAGCGCGTGATATTTTCCACCGCGCACGGGTCGTCGACCAGCACCTCGAGCGTACTCGGCGCGTTTTTCTTGACTTCCTTCTGCACCATGACCACGGGCATGGGGCAGGAATATCCTCTTGCATCAATCATTTTGTGTTTTCCTCCCTATGTAAATTCGCATAAGAAATAATGGCAAGCAGAATCAGGCCAATCACAATGCCGATGCGGCCGGACTGCGCCACGCCGCCTGCGGTGAATACACCGTCCGTCATTGCGTCCGCATTGCCCGCCATGCCGAAGTTGTGTGCAATCGCCGCGCCGACCAGCATGCCAAACACGGTCACCGCGCTGTCTCCGCTGCCTTCGCCGGACAGAATGAGCTGACGCAGCGGACAGCTGCCCAGCAGTACCGAGCCCCAGCCCGCCATTGCCATGCCGAGAAAGCTCCACACGTAGTCGTGGTGCGCGATTGGCTGCACGGCGAGGGTGGGATGAAAGTTACCCAGCGCAAGGTTGCCGATCAGAACGGTCACGAAAATGGCGATAAAACCGGTCAGCAGGTGAAAATCGCGGAACAGGAACATGTCGCGCAGGCCGCCCGCCATACACAGACGGCTCTTCTGTGCCAGCACGCCGACAATTAGGCCGCCCGCGAGCGAAATCAGCCACGGAGCGTGGCTTGCGCCCGGGCCTGCCTGCGAAAAACGGATGAAAGACGGCGCGAGCAGCAGCAGCACCAGTACCGCGATGACAAAGCCGGGCAGCACAAAGCCGTCCGCTTTCTGCACTTTACGCGCACGGCCAAGCGAAAAGCCCTTTTTCAGGCACAGTACGCCCGCGCCGATGCCCGCGGCAAAGCCGATAAGGCCTGCAATCGCGGTCACGTCGCCGCCGCCCAGTCGCAGCAACATGCGCAGCGGGCAGCCGAGGAAGGCCAGCGCGCCGACCATGACAATCATGCCCAGCAAAAATCGCAGGGCAGGCGCAGAACCGGCGCGTGCACGGAATTCCCTGCTTGCAAGCGAGGCGGCCGTCGCACCGAGAACAAGGCCGACGATCTCAGGCCGCAGATACTGCACCTTTTCCGCACTGTGCAGTCCCAGTCCGCCCGCGATGTCGCGTAGGAAACAGGCGATGCAGAAGCCCATGTTGGCGGGGTTGCCCGCAGCCATGAGCGCCAGCGACGCAAGGCCTACGATCACACCGGTGCCAATCACCAGATATCTGTTTTTGTTCATATGAATCTCCTTTGGTTTGTGAAATGTATGCTGCAACAAGGCCGATTTTACATTTGTGCGGTCCTGTGTTACACTGATTTAAAACTATGCGGGCCAAGTTGTCCGCAGAAGTCGGGAGGAAACTACCATGTATTCGGTTTATCTGGACAACGCCGCGACCTCATTCCCCAAGCCACCTGCTGTCGCCGCGCGCATGCGAGAGCATGTGGACCAAATTGGCGCGAGTGTCAACCGCGGCTCGTATGCGTCCGCGCAGCAGGCTGAGATGGTCACGCTGCGTCTGCGTCAGCGTCTGTGTGAGCTGTTTGCATTTCCATCGGTGCCGCATGTGGTGCTTACACCGGGCAATACATGGAGTATCAATCTGCTTCTCTTCGGCGCGTTGCGGCCGGGCGACCACTGTCTGGTGTCCGCGATGGAACACAACGCGGTCATGCGGCCGCTCGTGCAGCTTTCCCGTCGGGGAGTCACGTTCGACCGCATCCCTTGTGACCGGGAAGGCCGCTTGCAGGTAGACAAGGTAGAACCGCTGCTGCGGAATAACACCCGTCTGGTAATGCTTGCGCATGCGTCCAACGTGTCCGGCACGGTACAGGATGCGCAGGCGGTGGGAGAGATTTGTCGCGCGCGCGGCATTCCCTTTGCGCTGGACGCCGCACAGACGGCGGGGCATGTGCCGATTGACTTTGAAGCGCTCGGCCTGAGCGCGCTGTCCGTGCCCGGTCATAAAGGGCTGCTTGGCCCGCAGGGCATCGGCGCGCTGCTGCTGCGTCCGGATTTTGCTGGGACGCTCGAGCCGCTGGTCAGCGGCGGGACGGGCAGCGTATCGGATTCCGAGGACGTGCCCGCGTATTTTCCCGACCGGCTTGAGCCGGGCACGCCCAATCTGCCCGGGATATTCGGCTGGGAGGCCGCGCTGGATTACTTGCAGCAGGTGACTGTATCTGTGGTGCAGGCGCATGACCGCGCGCTGTCCCAGCGCTTTCTGGACGGGCTGCGCACCATTTCGGGTGCCAAACTCATCGGCCCGGACGCGGCAAAGGGCCGCGTCGGGGTGTTCAGTCTGGATTTCCCGGGAAAGGATAACGCAGAGGTCGCAGCAATGCTTGAGGAACGCTTTGGCATCCTGACGCGCTGCGGCCTGCACTGTGCGCCTAACGCGCACCGCACGCTCGGCACGTTTCCGCGCGGCACGGTTCGCCTATCCTTCAGCTGGTTCACCACGGAAGGCGAGGTTGACTGTGCACTCGAGGCAATCGCCGCGGTCAGCGCAGAATAATGCGGGCACTCCCTGCAAATTCCGAAACCGTTCCGATGCGTCGCGCATCCGGGACGGTTTTTTGCAGTTCGGCTGCCAGCGCGTCCGCGTCCGCGGCATCGACCGCAATCAGCAGGCCGCCTGAGGTCTGCGGGTCATATAGCGCGTCCTGCACTTCGAGCGGCACACCGTCCGCTGCGACCAAGGATTCCGCGTATTTGCGGTTACGGTACATGCCTTCAGGCAGAATCCCCATACGGGCAAATTCGAGCGCTTCGGGCGGGATGGGAAGTGCGGCAACATCCAGCTCAAGCTGCACATCGCTGCCCTGCGCCATTTCGAGCGCATGACCGAGCAGACCGAAGCCGGTCACATCGGTGCAGGCGTGCGTGCGGAACTGCACCATTGCGTCGCGCGCGGCCTTGTTAAGCGTGGTCATGCGCGCAAAAACGGCTTCCAGCACGTCGGACGGACATAGGTCGGCCTTGGCCGCGGTTGTCAGGATACCCGCGCCGAGCGGCTTGGTCAGAAACAGCACGTCGCCCGGCTGTGCGCCCGCATTGGTCAGCACTTTGTCCGGATGCACAAAGCCGGTCACGCACAGTCCGTACTTGGGCTCATCATCCAGAATACTGTGGCCGCCTGCGATAACAGCACCGGCCTCATAGACCTTGCTGTAGCCGCCGCGCAGTAGGTCGTGTACCGCGCTGTCCGGCATGGACTTCGGGATACATAGGAGGTTGAGCGCGATGCGCGGTTCGCCGCCCATGGCGTATACATCGGACAAGGCGTTGGTCGCCGCAATCTGCCCAAACAGATACGGGTCATCCGCGATGGGTGGAAAAAAGTCCACGGTCTGCACCAGCGCGAGGTCCTCCGAGACGCGGTAGACTGCCGCGTCATCGCTTTTGTCAAAGCCGACCAGCAGATTTTCGTCCGCGCGTACAGCAAGACCATCCAACAAGCGGGCAAGTGTGCCCGCGCCGACCTTTGCACCGCAGCCCGCGCAGCTGGCGAGCTTGGTGAGTTTGATTTCCTGTTCCATAGGCCGCTCCTTGATGAGAAAGTGAAGGAAACGGACAAAAGACCGTTATCCTTATAAAAAGATAACATGTGCCGGGTGAAAGGTCAAGCGGTGACGCGCATGCCTTTGCATGCCGGGCAAAACTGTGCTATAATGCGGTACATATGATAAAAAATACAAGGAGGGAAAGGCCGGTGCTTTCCAATAAAAGCAAGGCAATCGGATTTATTCTGTTATCTGCGTTCGGCTTTGCGTTAATGAGTACATTTGTGCGCCTGGCAGGCGATTTACCATCCATGCAGAAGTCGTTTTTCCGCAATCTGGTTGCGATGGTGGTCGCGGCGGTGGCGCTGCGGCGTAAGGGCGTCAGCTGGAAATGGGAAAAGGGCAATCTGCCCATGCTGCTGCTGCGCGCGACCTGCGGCACACTGGGTATTTTGTGTAACTATTATGCGATTGACCATCTGGTGCTGGCGGATGCGAATATCTTAAATAAAATGTCGCCGTTTTTTGCCATTTTGTTTTCGCTTTTTATGCTCAAGGAGCGCGCAAATGTCTGGCAGTATCTGGCGGTGCTGGCGGCGTTCGGCGGCAGTATGCTGATTATCAAGCCGGGCTTTTCGGCAGATATGTTTCCGGCGCTGATTGGCTTGCTCGGCGGTGTTTTTGCAGGTGCAGCCTATACGGCGGTGCGTGCATTGTCTAAAAAGGGGGAGAACAGCGCGCGTATTGTGTTTTTCTTCTCGACGTTTTCCACACTGGTTTGCCTGCCTTATCTGCTCGTGGATTTCCACCCAATGCAGTGGTGGCAGTTGGCGAGCTTGCTGGGTGCAGGCGCGGCGGCAACGCTCGGCCAGTTCGGGGTGACGCTGGCCTATGCCCATGCACCGGCAAAGGAGATCTCGGTGTTCGACTATACACAGGTACTGTTTTCCGCGCTGCTTGGATTTTTCCTGTTCAACCAGATTCCGGACGGGCTGAGCGTGCTTGGTTATATTGTGATTTGCGGTGTGTCGGTACTGATGTTCTTCTATAACCGCACGCTGGAAAGTCGGGAGCAGGCCAGTGGACGGAGTTGAGCTGCGCCGTTCTCGCCGCCGCACGCTGGGTCTGGAGGTCACGCGCGAGGGGAACGTAATTGTGCGCGCACCGCTGCGCGCGTCGGCGGCAACGATCGAGCAATTTGTCCGCGACCATGCAGACTGGATTGCCCGGGCGCAGGCGAGGCAGCGGGCGCGTCTCGAGGCGCATCCTGAACCGGATGAGGCACGGCAGGCAGAACTGATGCGCCGTGCGCAGAAAGAGCTGCCGCCCAAGGTGGCATATTACGCGCAGAAGATGGGGCTGAATCCGGCCGGCATGCGCATTACGTCGGCGCGCACGCGCTTTGGCTCGTGCAGCGCGCAGAATCGGCTGTGCTTTTCTTGGCGGCTGATGGACTATCCGGACGCGGCGGTCGACTATGTCGTTGTGCATGAGCTGGCGCATATTGTTCACAAAAACCACGGCCCCCGCTTTTGGGCGCTGGTAGAACAGTACATGCCGGATTACCGTGCCCGCCGTGCGCTGCTGCGGGAATAAGGGTGAAGGAGGAAGAAAAATGACAATTGCGGAAATCGCGCGTCGCGCAGGGGTATCCAAGGCGGCGGTATCGCGCTATCTCAACAGTGGTTATGTCAGTTCAGAAAAGCGAGAAGCCATTCGGCGTGTGATTGAAGAGACCGGCTATGTGCCTTCGCAACAGGCACAAACGCTGCGTACCGGAAAAAGCCGTATGATTGGCGTGATTGTGCCGCGCATTGATTCGGAGTCCATCAGCCGGGTGGTAGCGGGCATATCCCGCGTGCTGGAGGAGCACGGCTATCGGTTGTTACTGGCCAACACGGATAACCGTATCGAAAAAGAGCTGGAATATTTGGAGGTACTCCGCAGCGGCAATGTGGACGGGGTGATTCTGGTAGCAACTATGCTTTCTGCTGCGCATCGCAAGGCGCTGACGGCGTTGGGCGTACCAGCAGTATTGGTTGGACAACAGATGGATGGAATGTCCTGTGTGTTTCATGATGACCGGGGTGCGGCGCGCGCGATGACGGAGCTGCTGCTGCAAAGCGGCCGCCGCCGGGTAGGATATATCGGCGTAACACCGCGCGATAAGGCCGCAGGCGCGTCGCGCCGGGCAGGCTATCAGGATGCCCTACATGCCGCCGGGGAGGAGCCGCGGTCCGAGTGGATGGAGCAGAGCGATTTCTCCATCGACGGCGGCTATGCGGCAGCGGAGCGGCTGCTGGCCCGCGTGCCGGATATTGAAGGGATTTTCTGTGCAACCGATTCCATAGCAATCGGCGTCAAAAAGCGGCTGGAGGAACGAGGGAAGCGCATTCCGGACGATGTGGCGCTGGCCGGTATCGGACATTCCCGCATGAGTGAGCTGGTGCGGCCACGACTGGCGACCGCGCACTATTATTACCAGACCAGCGGTGAGGAAGCGGCGCACGACCTGCTTGAGATCATCGGACAGGGTGTGGATCGCAAAAAACAGCTGATGCTTGGGTATGAGGTGTATCCGGGCGAATCGGTATAAGAGTCAATAAAGGGAAAACAGCCTGTATACACAAAATGCAGGCTGTTTTTTGTATATGTTATACAGCATCTGTTGCACAATGTTCAAAAATGATAGGAAAGGTTTGGGCAAAATTGCGCATTTACAAAAACACCAATGCGGCGGTATAATAAATGCACAAAAGATGAAATCGATTTCATATTAAACGAGGAAAGGGCGGAACAAAGGTGGACTATAGCAAAGCGGCTTCCGAGGTGCTGGACTGCATCGGCGGAAAGGACAATGTGATTTCGGCAGCACATTGCGCAACGCGTCTGCGGCTGGTGATCGCGGACAATAAAAAGGTGAATAAGGACGCGCTCGAGAATGCGACGGGCGTACAGGGCGTATTTGAAGCGCAGGGACAGCTGCAAATCATCTATGGCACTGGTACGGTCAACAAGGTGTATGATGAGTTTATCGCACAGTCGGGCGCGGCAGCGGTCAGCAAGGATGAGGCTAAGGCGCAGGCTGCCCAGAAAGGCAACTGGTTCCAACGGGGCATCAAGACGCTGGGCGATATCTTTGTGCCAATCATTCCGGCGATTGTAGCTTCGGGCTTCCTAATGGGCATCATGGAGTCGCTCAAGTTCATGATAAACAACGGCTTCATCACGCTCGACAGCACCAGCTCGCTGTTCGTGTTTGCCGACTTGTTTTCCAATGTAGCATATACCTTCCTGCCGATTCTGATTGCGTTCTCGGCGGCCAGAGTGTTCGGTGGCAACCCGTTCCTCGGTGCGGTTATCGGCATGATTATGCTGCACCCCAACCTGCAAAACGCATGGACGGTGGCAACCGAAGGTGTACATACCTATCAGAAAGTGTTCTTCGGCCTGTATGAGGTGCCGCTGGTCGGCTATCAGGGCCATGTTATCCCGGTTATCATTGCGGTATGGCTGATGAGCTTCATCGAAAAGCGGCTGCATAAAGTGGTGCCGCCGATGTTCGACTTGTTTGTCACGCCGTTGGTTTCCGTGTTCGTAACCGGATATCTGACGCTTGCGGCCATCGGACCGGTGTTCACCACGGTGGAGAATTTCGTCATCAACGGCGTGCAGTGGCTTATTGCCATTCCGTTTGGTATCGGCTCGTTCCTCATGGGTGGGCTGTATGCAACGACTGTGGTTTCCGGCATCCATCATATGTATACGATCATTGACCTTGGTCAGCTTAGTACTTACGGACTAACCTTCTGGCTGCCGCTGGCCAGTGCGGCGAATGTTGCGCAGGGCGGCGCAGCGCTCGCGGTTGCGATCAAGACCAACAACAAAAAACTCAAGTCCATGGCACTGCCCGCATCGCTCTCTGCGTTCATGGGCATCACCGAGCCTGCCATCTTCGGCGTAAATCTGCGCTTTGTCCGGCCGTTTATCGCCGCGTCGATTGGCGCTGCGTGCGGCGCACTGTATGCGTCGGTCGTCGGTCTGGGCGCGACCGGTACGGGCGTCACCGGCATCTTCGGCATCCTGCTGCATCTGCATCATCCGATACAGTACATCCTTACAATCGGCATTGCTACTGGCGTTGCCTTTGTGATATCGTGGATTCTGGGTATTCCAGAGGAGAAGAATGAAGCGAAGCCCGCACCAGAGCAACCGGAAAAGCCGGCAGTTGCTGCGCCGCAGGGAGATATCGCGCTGGTGTCTCCCATGAGTGGCGAAGCGGTCTCGCTGGAGGAAACCAATGACCCCGCGTTCATGGCCGGGGCACTGGGCAAAGGCGTGGCGGTAAAGCCAACGGAAAATCGCATCGTTGCGCCGTGTGACGCGACGGTATCGGCGGTCATGGGCCATGCGGTCGGTCTGGAATGTGACAACGGTGCAGAGCTGCTCATCCATGTAGGCGTGGACACGGTCAATCTGGAGGGCAAATACTTCACCGGCTATGTGCAGGAGGGCCAGCGTGTCAAGGCGGGTGACCTGCTGCTGGAGTTTGATAGTGCGGAGATTCAAAAGGCCGGTTATCCGGTCATCACGCCGGTCATTGTGACCAATACAGACAAATTTGCTTCTGTGGAGCCGTTGTTCGGCACGGTGAAGGCTGGAAAAGACACGGTTCTTACGCTGAAATAAATAGGAGAGAATCGCCATGAGCAATGCCTTACAACGAGACCTTGTGCGGCTGGTGCGCCGCATCGAACAGGAGGATGGGCCGCGTGCGGCGGCAGATCCCTTTCGCCAGCGTTTTCACTTGATGCCGCCGGTCGGCTGGATGAACGACCCCAATGGCTTATGCCGCTGCGGAGAGTGGTATCATGTGTTTTATCAGTACGGCCCGTTTGACCCCACGGGCGGCGTCAAGATGTGGGGGCACTACCGCAGCCGCGACCTGCTGCACTGGGAGCAACTGCCGCCTATGATGTATCCCGACCAGCCGTGGGATATTCACGGGGTATACTCCGGGTCGGCGTTGGTCGAGGATGGCACACTGTATCTGTATTATACGGGCAATGTCAAGTTTTCGGGCGATTATGATTATATTACGGCAGGGCGCGGTCATAATACCGCGCTGGCCGTCTCGCGCGATGGGGTGACGGTTGAAAGCGACGAGCTGTTGCTGGAAAACCGCGATTATCCGCCCGATTTGACCTGCCATGTGCGCGACCCCAAGGTCTGGGCGCAGGACGGCAAGTATTACATGGTGCTCGGTGCGCGCACCAAGGATGACTGCGGCGAGCTGTTGGTGTATGAATCGGAAAATAAGCGTCATTGGCAGCACATCAACACGCTGACAACGCAGGAAAAATTCGGCTATATGTGGGAGTGCCCCGACCTGTTCTGTCTGGATGGACAGTGGTTTTTGCAGTGTTCGCCGCAAGGTGTAAAGCAGCAGGGCAACCGGTTCCAAAATGTGTACACCTGCGGCTACTTCCCGCTGGATGGTGATTTTCGCGGAGAATACACGCTGGGCGAATTTGAGGAACTGGATTGCGGCTTTGATTTTTACGCGCCGCAGACATTTGCCGACGGCGAACGTCGCGTACTCATCGGCTGGATGGGCATGCCGGATGCGCCGTATACCAATCCGACGGTGGAACAGGGCTGGCAGCACTGCCTGACCGTTCCGTGCCTGCTGCGGCGCGACGGCAAGAGGCTGTTGCGTATGCCCGTGCCGGAGATTGACGCGCTGCGCGGCAAGCAGGTCGCGCCTGAGGATGCAAGTGTATTTGATATGGAGTGCCATACGAAAAAGCAGGGCAGACTTGTCATTCGCGGCAGTGCCGTGATAGAATGGGAAGAAGGTTTGCTCCGTTTGGCGATTGACGGCGGAGGCGCAGGCCGCACGGTTCGTTGTGTGGAGGTGCCTGAGGTGCATACGCTGCGCGTGCTGGCGGACGTGTCCTCGTTGGAAATTTTTATAAATGATGGAGAGCAGGTGCTGTCTACCCGCTATTATCCGGCACCTTATACGCATGGTGTGACAGTGTTTGGTGCGGAAACGAAGATTTGGGAAATGGGCTCTCTGCAAATTACAGGGTAACAGGATGTGAAATAAGGTATGTCGGAAATCAAACTGCTCGCACTGGATCTGGACGGAACGCTGCTCGATTCGAGCAGCCGCGTGACGCAAGAAAACGCGCGCGGTACGTCTGGCACAACAGGCGGGGGTGCAGGTTGTGCTGTGTACCGGGCGTAATCTGACCGAGACGCGCGTGTTCAACGCGCAGCTTGACGCCTCCGCAGATTGGGCGGTTATCACCAACGGCGCGGCAGTGATGCGTTTTTCGGATGGCGCGCAGATTACGTATGATGGGTTGGACAGCGCAATGTGCGCTTCGGTGCGCGCAATATGTGCGGAATTCGGACTCGACTTGTGCCTGTATACGGCAGATAGGCTGTACTATGGACGGGATTTTCTCCGTTTTCTGGGGGAGCTGCGCCGGCGTGGAAGCGTTGCCTTGGATGAGGCAGCTGAGGGCTATGAATTTGTCTCAAGCAAAGCAGGATGGGACGAAGTGCTCGCGCGTGAGGATGGGCGCGTGGTCAAGGCCATTCTGCACCATCTTGATCCCAAAGAGATCGATAAAATTATGCAGGCGCTGGAGGAGACCGGGCTGTTTGAACTGACACCATCGATTATGTACGGCGGAGAGCTGAAAAATGTAGAAATCAATCGGAAGGGCGTACATAAGGGAGGTGCGCTCAAGCGGTTGGCGGCACACCTTGGCTTTGACATGGATGCGGTGATGGCAATCGGTGACAGTGACAATGATTTGACCATGCTGCAAATGGCAGGGCTTGGCGTTGCAATGGAAAACGCTGCGCCGAATATCCGCGCGGCGGCAGATGCGGTGACGCTGGATCATACGTCAAACGGTGTGGCGGCAGCGGTGAAACACTTTATTTTGGAGGGACAGTCATGAAAAAAGTAGTGGCGATTGGGGAACTGCTGATTGACTTTGTGCCACAGCAGAAGGGCTGTGCGCTCCATGAGGTGACGCATTTTGAACGCGTCGCGGGCGGCGCACCGGCTAATGTGGCGGCAGCGGTTGCACGGCTGGGCGGAAATGCGGCAATGATCTCACAGGTAGGCGAAGACGCCTTTGGTACGCACATTTTGAACGTGCTGGAAAGTAATGGCGTGGACATTTCCTCTGTGTTCCGCACAAAACGTGCGAACACTGGGCTTGCCTTTGTCTCGCTTGACGCAACAGGGAACCGTGAGTTTTCCTTTTTCCGCAACCCGTCAGCCGACCTGTTCCTCGATGAAGCACAGATTCAGCCGGACATGTTTATCAACTGCGCGGCGCTGCATTTCTGCTCGGTTGATTTGGTGGACTGGCCCGTGCGTGCCGCGCACCGACGCGCGATCACGCTCGCGCGCGAAGCGGGTGCGCTGATTTCATTTGATCCGAATGTTCGTTTGCCACTGTGGGACGATCCGGCGGATTGTCAGGCGGCGATTCGCGCATTCCTGCCCGGTGCGGATTTGGTCAAGCTGTCGGATGACGAGGTGGAGTTTGTCACTGGATGCAAGGATGAGCGCGCGGCGGCAGAACAGTTATTCGCGGGCGGCTGCAAGCTGCTTCTGGTCACGCGCGGCGCGAACGGTTCATCGGTCTATACGCCGCAGACTGAGGCGTTTGCCGATACACTGTCCGTACCGGTGACTGATACGACCGGCGCGGGTGACTCGTTCATTGGCTCTTTCCTCTATCAGCTGACGCGGGACGGCGTGGGCGTGAATGACCTATCCACGCTGCCGCAGGCACAGCTTGAAGCATATCTGCGCTTTTCCGCGCAGTATGCGTCGTTGACCGTGCAGCACAAGGGCGCGGTGATGGCGACGCTGGACGAGCTGAAACAGGCGTATCCTGACTAAAACATACAATAAAACGGCCTGCACTGATGCAGGCCGTTTTTGATCAGTCGGCAAAATAGGGAGCAAGCGTGGGGATGGTGGCAATGCGTTCGGCCGCATCCGGAAAGTCACGCCGCAGGCGCGCGGCGCAGCGACGGCAGAAATCCTCATAGAGGGCGGGATCGTCTCGCATCTGCTGTTTAAAGCCCCAAATATGGGTAAAAAACCCCTGCTGCGAGCCGGTAAACAGCGATTCCAGATCGGATAGCGCGGCGACGCGGATATGCTTGCGCGCGGCGCACATGGCGAGCAGGCGCTGCTCGGCAAAGACCATATAGGTGAGCACATCATCGGCGTCAGGCGAGCAGCGGATGAAGCGGATGGCGGTATCCGTGTAATATCGCCGGAAATCATCGTCCGCGAGATAGCACAGCGCGGTATTGAACGGCTGCACCACCCAATCGAAGGCTGCAAAGTCAAAGCTGTGTGTCTGGGTAAATGTACGCGCGTTCGGATAGATGTCAGGCGTGATATCCTCACGGTGGATGGCGGCAGCGTCCAGCCCTGTCAGCAGCGGAGCAAGCGGCTTCCAGCAGATGAAGTCGGTGTCAATCATCACACAGGGGGACGGCATCACGGACAGCGCATATAGCTTGCCCGCCGCCCAGAATGCCATGGGGTTTACGTCATCCGGTACAGCGTCAAGCAGTGGATGCACGCCTTCGTCCCACAAAAAAGTAAGGCCGAGCGTGCCATAATACCGCTGGGCCTTGGTGTCACAAATCATACGGATGGGGCCGTTTTCTCGCCGCCATGCCAGCGCGGACAGAGCGGTTGTCAGCAGCTCGAACGGTTCGACCGCATAAGGTTGGTCGGGCGAGCGCACAAAAAACGGGCGTGTCCAAGTGGAGTGAAATGCACGCAGCATCAAATCAGCTCCAATCCATAGCCGCCGACCAGATAGGTGCAAGAGCCGAACACATAAGAGCCGGAACCGGAGGAAAGATAGCTGGTGCGGTATGAGGTGGTGTACGAGGTCATATATGAGCCGGAGCCGGAACCCGAGCCAGTGTGCAGAAATACCGTACGGATGGCCGTGACCACATGCGTGCCGTTTTCCAGAACCTCGACCGGCGGCAGCGCGCCGCCCATGACGGGAACCGGGGGCTTGCCATCTTCGGCGGGATACCAGCCGTTCGGAAACGGATCGACCGCAAATACACCAGTGGGTGCGGTTTCCCCGACTGCAACAGTTTGCTCTGCGGGACTTTCATCCGCAGGCGGCTGGCTGTGGCGCTGAAAGCTGTCCTCGTCCATAGCGACGCCGTCGAGCACGCGATGATGTTCCGGATCCATTGCCAGAATACCTTCCGGCGCAGGAATCGGTGCGGCGGGCGCGGGTTCTTTCGGTGCGGGCGGCGCTTGTTCTGTGGGTGCGCAGTGCTTGGCGTAGCTGTCCAAATCGAAAACCACGCCGTCGATCTCCCGATAGTTACTTGGATCCATTGCCAGAATACCGTTGGGTTTTGACAAGGCCGCGCCCCCTTTCCGTTTGTTCTATATTCAAATTATACTGTACTACGGGGTAAACCGCAATGAGAAAATTGCGCTGTGAAAAAGTTTTTTCCGCTTTACAGCGGCGTGTGCGCAGATTATAATGGAAAACATGGAAAAGGGGAGAAGAATATGGAGTTTTTGTCACTGGAACGCTCGGTTTGGCAGGCTTTACGTGGGGAAAAACGCCCAATCATCTTATATGGTATGGGTGACGGCGCGGATAAAATCCTTGCAAGGTTTGACGCATACGGTATTCGCGCATCGGGCGTATTTGCCAGCGATGAGTTCGTGCGTGGGCATAGCTTTCATGGTTTTCGAGTGCAGAAGTTGTCCGAAGTTCTGGAGCAGTTCGGTGAGGATATTGTGATTGTGATCGCGTTTGCCAGTCAGCGGCCGGAGGTGCTCGAAAAGATGTATGCGCTTGATACGCGGTTTGATGTGTTTGCGCCCGATGTGCCGGTGGTACCGGGCGCGGTGTTTGATGAGGAATTTGTCCGAACCCATCAGACAGAGATGCAGCAGGCATTTGATTTGCTCGCGGATGAGCGGTCGCGGCGCGTGTTCCTCGATACCGTGCGATTTAAGCTGTCCGGCCGGCTGCGTTATCTGCGCGCCAGCGAGACTGACAAGGACGAGGCGTTTGACAACATCCTGCGGCCTACACACGAGGAGCATTTTGTCGATTTGGGCGCGTATACGGGCGACACCATCCGTGAGCTGCTGCATCATACGGACGGCGCGTTTGCGTCCATTACCGCGCTGGAGCCGGATCGTCGCAGCTTTCGCAAGCTGACCGCCTATGCCGAAGGGTTGTCTGGTCTTGTCCGGTGCGAGCAGGCGGGCGCGTGGTCAAGCGACACGGTGCTTTGCTTTTCCGACCAAGCGGGGCGACAGTCGCGGGTGACAAAGCAGGGCAGAGAAACCCAAATGCGCGCGGTGGACAGCGTGCTGGACGGCACCCCTTGCACCTATCTGAAAATGGATGTCGAGGGTGCGGAGCGCGAGGCGATTGCAGGCGCGGCGCAAACCATACGGCAGTATCGGCCCAAACTGAATATTGCATCCTATCACAAAAGCGAGGACTTTTTTCAGTTGCCGCTGCGCATCCATGCGCTCTGTCCGGACTATCGGCTGTATTTGCGGCATCATCCGTATGTACCCGCATGGGACACCAATGTATATGCGGTCTGCCCATAAAATACTGGAAATTGCGGGGGAGAAGCGATATAAAAAAACACGGTGCTCTGTGAAGGAGCGGTTTGTAATGGGATGTTTTTACTGTGACCAACACCATGAGGGCTGTGAGGCGATTCTGTTCAAGGTTGGCGATATGAAGGCAGGCACGCTTTATCTGTTTAAGGATCAGACGCACAAGGGACGCTGTGTAGTGGCGCTGGACACGCATAAGAAGGAGCTATGCGAGTGTGAAGAACAGGAGTGTAACGACTTTATGGCGGCATCCGGTGCCATCAAAAAGCTGTGGGGCTGCACCAAGATGAACCTTGGTTCGTTCGGCGATACCAACCCGCATCTGATTTTCTGTGTAATCTGAAAAAGGCGAACCCATACGGGCTCGCCTTTTTTTGCTTTCCGAACTCATTCGTTTTCCGCCATGCGGTAGCCGACGCCCACTTCGGTGAACAGATATTCCGGCTCGGCAGGATTTTTTTCGATTTTGCGGCGGATGTTGGCCATGTTGACGCGCAGTATCTGGTTGTCCCGGCCTGCGCGCGGCCCCCATAGCTCTTTGATGATATAGTCGTAGGTCAGCACTTTGCCTGCGTACTTGCCAAGCAGTGCGACAATACGAAATTCACTGAGCGTCAGATGGACGTTTTCACCGCGTACCAGCACCTGATGCTTGTTATAGTCGATGGTCAGTTCGCCGACCGTGTAGGTGCCGCGCTGGGCGATTTCGCTGCTGGAAGAGGTTGTGCGGGTATGGCGGATAGCGGTGCGCACGCGGGCCAGCAGCTCTGCGGTTCCAAAAGGCTTGGTCAGGTAGTCGTCTGCTCCGAGGTCGAGCGCGGCCACCTTGTCGTGCTCGTGTGAACGCGCGGAGACCACCACGACCGGCAGACTCGACCATGAGCGCAGACTGCGGAGTACCTCCATGCCGTCCATATCCGGCAGGCCAAGGTCGAGAATCACCAGATCCGGACAGTGGGAGGAGATCATGGTCATGGCTTCATTTCCGGTGCGCGCCTGAATGGTTTCGTATCCGTTTGAGGTAAGGATGGTGGAAATGAAATGCGCGATGCTCTTTTCATCCTCGACTATCAGTATTTTTTCACGAATATTCATAATGACGGAGACTCCTTTTCAGATAGCGGCAGCCGGAATGAAAATTCTGCACCGCGGGATAAATTCTTCGCTTCCATGGTGCCGCCATGCGCCCGGACAATGGCCATGCAGACCGAAAGTCCGATTCCCATGTTGCGTTTGCCGTCGCCGGAAGGGGTTTCGCTGTGTTTGAGTGTGCCGTCAAACAGGCGCGGCAGTTCTTTAGGCGGGATGCCGCAGCCGTTATCCTGGGCGGCAAAGCGGGCATATGCTTGCTCTCGCTGAACCGAAAGCTGGATTTGCGTCACAGTTTGGCCGTGTGTGGCGGCGTTTTCCAGCAGGTTGGAGAGCACTTGCTCGATGAGAATGGCATCCATTGGCACGAGCAGCAGCTCATCCGGCGCGGATACTGCGACCTGTATCTCCGGAAAGCGTTTGCGGAATTTGCGTGCTGCTTCTCCGAGAATTTCTTCAGCAGCCTCCGGAACTTTGGCAAGCTGTGTGCGTGCATCACCCATGCGTGTGATGGAAAGCAGATTTTCCATCACACGAATGAGCCACTGCGCTTCGTCGCGCGCCTCCTCTAACAAGGCGCGCTGTTCTTTCTCCGACAGGCCTTCGGTCTCCAACAGGGCGGAGGTCGCGCCGACAATCGAGGTTAGCGGTGTGCGGATATCATGCGATACCGAGCGGAGCAAATTGGCCCGCATTTTTTCCTTTTCGCCCTCAACGCGCAGGTGTTCCTGCTGCTTGATCTTGGTGGTCATGGTGCAGGTGATAATCGATACACCGAACATGGTCAGGAAGGTGAGTGGATAGCCAGCAAGGGTGAAATCAAATGCCCAGTAAGGATAAGTAAAAATATAGTTGACGCCGATGACGCCGAGGATGGCGGCAAGCGTGCCGAACAGATAGCCGTTGGTAAAGCGAGAAATCAGCAGAACGGCGAGCACGAATACGGGCGAGGCGAAGCCGTCGCTGCTGTCTGCCATACGCAGCAGGATGCACAGCTCGACCGCGCAGGCAAAAATACCGATAAAGATGAAAAAGTCCCGAAAGGTGAACGGAAAAAGCGCGGCTTTGTTTTGTGTTTGGCGCATGAAGACGCTCCTTCGATATGGTCGAAAATATCAAAAGTCTATTCTAATCTAACTATAAGTATAGCAGAAAAATCGTTAAAAAGCTATTAAGAACTTGACGAAATCTGAACAGTAAAACGACTTACCTTATCGAAAACTTAACAGCATGGGCTTGCCGCAACGGCGGTAAAACAGGGCAGATGCGATGACCGGGCCATCCAAGCACTGGTTGTTCTATCACGCTTTTTTTGTATTATCTTTTTTGTATTACAAGAGCATAAACAAAGAAAGAGGTGACAATTTCCTGTAAGCGTGATATAATTTCAAACATATACAGGCCGGGGTGCGTTAAAAACCGGTCAAAACGGGTAAACTGGAGTGCCGGCTTGCAGTACCGGCGGGCCTGCGCTTCCACAGGAGGTATTTTGGTTTGCTTTGGAGAGCTTTGCTAAGCGGGGATATGCAGTCCGCGTTCATTACGTTGGCGCTGTCGCTTCCCGCGATTGTGCTATGCCTGTCCGTACACGAGGCGGCGCACGGCGGTGCGGCGTATTTGTTGGGCGACCGCACCGCGCATGATTCGGGCCGGATTACACTATCCCCGACGGCACATATCGACCCGCTTGGTTTTTTGTGCTTGCTGCTTTTTGGATTTGGTTGGGCGCGGCCCGTGCCGGTCAATATTTCCAATTTCAAAAATCGGCGCTGGGGTATGGCGCTGACCGCGCTGGCCGGTCCTGCATCCAATTTTGTCACGGCATTTATTGCCTATTGTCTGTATGTGCCGGTGTGGATATACGGCACAAGCGCCTTTATGCAGACGGTGGGTATGTTTTTGTCAATTGTGGCGAGCATGTCGGTCGGTTTGGGTGTGTTCAACCTGATTCCGGTGCATCCGCTGGACGGTTCGCGCGTTCTGGATGCGTTTTTGCCTTTTTCGTGGTCGCTCAAGCTGCAGAAATATCAGAGTATCATTCTGCTGGTGTTCATTCTGGCGCTGTGGCGCGGCTGGCTGGACGGGATTATGAGCTGGGTTGGCATGCGTATCCTGCATCTGGCATTGCAGCTTGTCAGCCTGTTTTTGTAAGGGTCATGCGGCATGGAATTTCATTTGGAGAATTTTGACGGCCCGCTTGACCTGCTGCTGCACCTGATTGCAAAAAATAAGGTCAGCATCTATGATATCCCGATTGCGGAGATTCTTGACCAATACATGGAAGTGCTGCATGCGGCCGAGGCAATGGACTTGGATGTTGCGGGCGATTTTGTGGCGATGGCAGCGCAGTTGGTATATATCAAAT
>DXEF01000023.1 GCA_019115085.1 Candidatus Agathobaculum pullicola
CGATGGGGTTGCGGATGGACTCCAGGGTGGCGTTATACAGGCTGTCCCAGTCCTGGGGCAGGCAAGGGGGATCGGGGACGGTCTCCCCGGGGATGAAGATGTCGGTGCTGTCGGGCAGCTCGGCGCTCATAAAGCCGTTGCCGTACTCAAAATCCAGTTTCATTCTTTGACCTCCGTCCTTAGTGGCCCATATAAAGGCGAATAATCTCCAGATACTCCTCCGGGTAGAAGCCGATCTCCCCGCTGAAGCGGGTGAGGGCGATGAGCCCGCCGTCGATCTCCGGGATGGAGGCGAGCATGGCGGCGTTGTCGGCCTTCAGGCCGCCGCCGTACACCACGGGGAGGCCGCCGGTGCGCTCCTTGACAAAGCGGGCGATCTTCTCGATGTAGGGCTTGTCGGCCGGGGTCTTGCCGGGGCCGATGGACCAGATGGGCTCGTAGGCGATGACCACGGCGCTCATGTCCACCCCGTCCAGGCCGATGGAGAGCTGGTCGCCCAGCACCTGCTGCCACTGCTCCTGCTCCTCGCTCTTCTCACCGATGCAGTAGAGCACCTTGAGGCCGGCGGCCTGGGCGCACTTGATCTCCTGGTTGAGCAGGCGGTTCACGGCGGCGGTGTCGGTGACGCCGGCCTCGGCGAGGATACCGGCTTTGTCGTTACGCTCCTCGCAGTGGCCGATGAGGACCCAGCCGCAGCCCAGGGCGGCGGCGGCGTGGGCGGGACGGTTGGTGGTGAAGGCGCCGAAGTTGCCGCCCACGGCGGTATTCATGCGGTAAACGCTCTGAGAGCCTACCTGAACCGGGCTGTTTTCACAGCGGGCAGCCACAGCGCCCAGAATATGGGCCTCGGGGAAATACTGGACAAACTCAGCCTCCGCGGGGTCGTACTTCTTCAAACCCTCCTGCGTATGCTCCACAATATATCTGCCCCAGTCAGCCACCGGAGCAATACG
The DNA here is from genome assembly GCA_019115085.1 of Candidatus Agathobaculum pullicola. Classification (GTDB taxonomy): domain Bacteria; phylum Bacillota; class Clostridia; order Oscillospirales; family Butyricicoccaceae; genus Agathobaculum; species Agathobaculum pullicola. Next base: position 954 of record DXEF01000023.1, read on the forward strand.
GTTGACGCCGCCAAATTCCACGGGCACGTCAAACCGCTTCAAATTCAGATACAGATGCTTCATTCCGGCCACTCCTTATTTCTTATAGAAGTCAATCATGTCCTCCAAGGACTTCTGCTCCACCAGAGGCGCTCTTCCATAAGAGCCGAAATTGACGATCAGGGAGCCTACGGCCTCCTTCACGCCGGCCTCTACCCTGCTCATCAACTGAGCCACGTCGTCGTCGGGCACGTTGTCGGTGAGAACCGTATCCATGATGGGCGGGAAGAACACGCGGGGATCGAAGGCGGACTTTTTCTCCTCCAGCAGGGCATACACACCACCGATGGAGGGGCTCTTCTGCAGAGCGGGCTGCTGCGCGAACAGCTCCTTCATGTTGCGGGTGACAGCCAGACGGATATCGGTGTCCACATTGATTTTGCGGATACCGCAAGGGATGGCGGAAACCAATTCATCCACGTTGATGCCATAGGCGTTCTGGATATCGCCGCCCAGGTCGTTGATCTCCTTGACGATGTACTGGGGCACGGTAGAGGAGCCGTGAGACACCAGCGCGCAGAAGATACCCAGACGGTTGATGCACTCCTTGATGGCGATGGGAATTTCCCGGCGGAGCTTGGCGTCCTTGCCCTTGTTGGCGCCGTGCTGGGTGCCATAGGAGATCGCCAGCGCGTCCACCTCGGTTTTCTGGATGAACTCCACCGCATCCAGCGGGTTGGTGTAGGTGGAAGTGGCGGCGAAAACATGATCCTCCTGACCGCCCAGCACACCCAGTTCACCCTCAACAGACACGCCCCGGGCATGCGCGTATTTGACCACCTCACGGGTCAGTTCGATGTTTTGCTCCAGCGGCAGGGAGGAACCATCGATCATGACGGAGGTGTAGCCCCCATCGATGGCGGCCACGCAGGAGTCGAAGTCCTTACCGTGATCCAGATGGAGTACCACAGGGATGGGAGAATTTTCGCCGTACTTCTTCACGGCGTTGGCAATGTTGCGGGCACCCTTCTTTTTGTCCTCCAGCGTGCCGTTGGCAAAGTCCACCCGACCGCCCATGAAGGCGTTGGCCAGGTCGGCCCCTTGCAGGATGGCAGGGGAACGGAAGGTCTCGTGCATCTCAATTACGGCCTTGGCCTGGGCCACGGCGTTGACGTTAAAGGCGCCCTGGGCGTAGTTATACTTCTCAGCGGCTTCCATCAAAGGTCTCAGGGGTACCAGCGGCATAATAAGTTCCTCCTTAATTTTCTCCGGCGTACACGTTGATGCCGGCTACATAGGTTGCTTTTACATTCAAATCCTGATCCAAAATCACCAGATCGGCGTCCTTACCGAGATCGATCGTTCCCTTTCGGTGATCCATCCCAATGAGGCGGGCCGGGTTGGCGGTCAGCAAGGGAAGCACTTTCTCCACGCTCTCCCCCGTAAACTTCACCAGATTCTTCAGGGCCTGCCCGGTGGTCAGGGTGGAACCGGCACGGACGCCGTTTGATACCAGCTTGGCATCGCCATCCTCTACCACCACGTCATTGACGCCCAGCTTATAGTGTCCGTCGGGCAGGCCGGCGGCCTGAATGGAGTCGGTGACCGCCACCACCTTGTCCCAGCCCTTGCAGGCCAGCAGCATCCGGACCGAGCCGGGATGCAGATGTCGTCCGTCACAGATGGCCTCGCAGCACACGGGACGCTCCAGCACTGCCCCCATGATACTGGGGCGGTGCTGATGGAACAGGCCCATGGCATTAAACGTATGCGTACAGCAGGCGGCCCCCTTGTCAATGGCGGCGCAGGCGGTCTCATAGTCCGCCCCCGAGTGGCCGATGGCTACGGTGACATGACCGGCGATTTCCCCAATCATGTCCACCACCCCCGCTACCTCTGGGGAGACGGTGATATAGCGCACGGCGCCGTCGGCGGCCTGCTGATATTTGCGGAAAAGCTCAGCGTTTCCCTTTTGCAGCAGATGCTCCGGCATGGCCCCCTTATACTCTACCGACAGGAAGGGGCCTTCCAGATGAATACCCATCAGCTGCGCTCCGGTCACCGGAGCACCCATGGCGGCCTTAGCATGCTCGATGCACCACAGGGTCTGTTCCTCTGTGTCCGTCAAAATCGAGCACAGCCAGCCCGTAGTACCGTTTTTGGCGAAAAACCGTCCTATCTTGGCCAGATCCTCTGCTGTGGCGGCGTTAACGTCCACCCCATCGCCGCCATGGGTGTGCAAATCCAGAAAACCGGGGACCAGCATCTGTCCCTCCAGATCCACCACCTCATCGGCCTTCCCGCCGAATCCGGCAATGCGCCCGTCCTGCACCAGCAGGTCGGTCTCCTGAAAATATCCATTTACATAAACTCTGCCATGGGTAAAGAGTGTTTTTCTCATAGTCTCACCTCAGAATGGCTGACCGGCTGCAACAGCGTTGGCATAGATGACGGCATCCGGATGGTTTTGCAGCAAAGTGGCAGGGAAATGGGCGGTTACCTCGCCATACGCCGCCTGACGGATCACCGAGCGATGCCACTCCCGGAATACGCCCAGACGAACCTTGCGTGCTCCCAGAATCTGCTTGATCCCGATGGTCACCGCCCGCTTGGGCATGGCGTCAATGGCGCCGCACCGGTCGCCGATGGCATTGGCGGTACGGGTCTCGGGGTTGAGCGAGAGCGCCCGGGTGCCCTGCGCGGCAAACTCTTCTGCGGTCATGTCCTCACGGGATTCGTTAAAGGCCAGATGCCCGTTGATTCCGATGCCGCCGAAGGCGATATCCACGCCCCCCAGCTCTTCGATGAGGCGATCCACATACCCGGGGTCGGCGGGGTTGGGGAACACTCGCTGCTCGGGTGACATCAGCAGCTCGGAATCCACCTTGGTGTATACGGTGCGCTCCATGAACCCTCGGAAGGACAGCGGACTCTCCTTGTCAATGTAGGTATCATCGTCATTGAGATACTCGTCCATGTTGATAAACCAGCAGTTTTTCAGGCTGACCCGATCTCGGTTCACCAAACGGACAAAGATAGGATACTGGCCCACCGGACCCACAGGGCAGATAAATACGGTCTTCTCCCCTTTCTCGTTGTGGGCCTTGATGGTGTTAATCATCTCCATGGCGATTTCATAAAACACTTCGCCGGAGTCCCCCAGCTTAATCACTGGAATCTTGGCATCCTTGCCCAGATCCTGCGCAGAAATGTGATAATAGTCCATGTGGTTCTTCCTTTCTATAACGGTTTAACAACATTAAAATAGGTGGGACACGTTCAGATCCCGGATGGTATCCACGATCTCCTTGGTGCGGGTACAGCCAAACTTGCGCAGCAGGCTCTTGATCTGTGTCTTGACGGTGACCACCTCCACGCACCGCTGGGCGGCGATCTCCCGTATCTTCTTTCCCTCCAGCAGCAGCCGCACCAGATCCCGCTCGGCGGTGGTGAGCTGAGAGACTGTACTGATGAAGAAGAGCAGGGAGCGCTCCGAGGTACGAAGGCGGGAGTACTCCTTGAGCAGAAGATTCTGGATCTTGCCATCCAGCATGGGCTGGCCAGCATAGGCGCTGCGGATGTGCTGAAGCAGTTCTTCATCCGCACAGCCCTTGACGATATAATCCACCGCTCCCGCGCCCATAGAGGTGAGGATCATGTTGTCGGTCTCGTGGGCGGTCAGGAAGAGAATCTTAGCATCCGGCTTCTTCTCCAGAATGTGCTCTGTGGCGTAGATGCCGGCGGTGGTGGTTTCCATCTCGATGTCCATTAGCAGAAGGTCGAAATCAGTCTCCATGGACAGGGCCTCAATCTCCTTGCCGCTGGCAGCACTCCCCACCACAGTGATATCCTCCTGCTGGTTGAGGACATCACACAAATCCTCGCGGATCAGGTCAAAGTCCTCTGCAACCAAAATGCGAATCATTCTTTTTCTCCTCCCTTCCCCCGGCGGGCAGTACCATAGCGGGGCAGAAGGACGAAGAAGGAGGCGCCTCCTTCCGGTCTGTTCTCCACCCGAAGAGAACCCAGATGGCTGCGCACAATGGTACGGACATGGTATAGGCCCATGCCCCAGTTGAAGTTGGTATTCTTGCTGGAATAGAAGGGCTCAAAAATATGCTTGAGCGCCTCCGGTTCGATGCCGGTTCCGTGATCCTTGACCTCCAGAACGGTGTACAGCCGTTCTTGGTGGCTCACCAGCTCCACCGGCTTATCCTTCTCATATCCGATGGTGGCCTCCCATGCGTTGATCAGCAGGTTGTACAGGGCCTCGCTCAGATAGTTCTCATCGGCCAACACTTGGATCTGCCGATCCACCAGCGACCGTACCCGGCCATCCGGATACTTCTTATGGAACCGATCCAAGGTGATCTCCTCCAGACGGCCCAGCGTCACCGGCACCAGACGCACCGACTTGGCTTTGACCGTGCGGTAAAGCTCCTCCGAACGGGTGATGAGCAGCTCGTTATTGTCACACAGGCTTTCGGCGTAACCGCGCACCTTGTCCAGATTGGGCTCCTCCTTCTGCAGCTCGCCTCGGATACGCTTGTATAGCACCCGGTTGGCCAGCAGCTGGTTCTTTATGCTATGCACGAATACCGACGCCCCTGTGCGGGCCACGTCGAACTTGCGCTCCAGCACCACCTCGTTTCGGTCGGACACAAAACTGGTATGGGTGTAACGCAGCAGGCTGCCCAAGCCGAAAATCCCGCAGACGATGTTGATGACCACCAGAATCACATAGCCCCCCACGCCGAGGGCAAACTGGAGGTAGCCCACACCCTTGATCCAGGTGTAGTCATAGCTGTAAAAACGGTAAATCTGACCGGGATCCTGCCCGCAGTAGAGTACGTATAAAACGGACAGCACCGTCAGCGATATCACGATGGGCAAAAACTTACGCCGAGAGAAGCGCATGGTAGTGGAACAGTACTCTATCACCAGCAACACCACCGATACCACGACGTAGCACAGCACCCAGCTGTAGGAAAACTGCACCAGTATGTCCTGGGCCACCGGAAACCGTGCCACCAGCGCCCGGTAGACATTGGGGTAATAGATCACCAAAGAAACCGCCGGCAACACCAGCAACAGCCGACTTAACAGCGGCGCTTTCCGCAGGGCGGAGAGCATGGAGTACCGAAAGGCCAGCTGCACCAGAAACAACGGAAACAGATAGCGGCCCAAAGCCACAGTATAGCCCAGCTGCCCAAGTGTTACAAACCGGTACTGTACCCAAGTACGGATCTTCCAGTTGAAAAACAGGAAATTCATAACCTCTTGAGACAAGCCGCCCTTTTTGGCAATGAAAATCATCAGCCCCACGAAATAGACTGTCAGGCTCAGGCACAGTCCCATCAGCAGCAGGGTCTCTTTGTTCTTTTTCACACACAGCACCAGAATCGAGCCGATCAACAGCCCTACTGCCAGCAGCAAAAGCATGGCACACCCTCCTTATGTTTACGGTGTCTGATGCTATTGTAGCGTGAGTCGCTCATTTTGTAAATGAGCGGATTACGCAGGAAAGGGGCGGCGGTGTTCCGCCGCCGCCCCTTCTTGGGGTCACATTAATAGTTGCCGGCTTCGGTCATCACATCAAAGGCAACGTAGTCCTCTACGGGGCATACATCCGCTTCGGTGATGGATCCGCCGCTCAGCAGATTCTGCTGCTGCAGCTCATAGTAGCCCTTCACAGTACCGTCGGCAACGCCTTCCACTACTTCCTTACCGGTCAGCCAGTCCGCATCGCCGCGCTGGCTGTACATGGTGTCATAATCCAGCTTTGCCTGATCGGCGCACCACTGTGCCACTTCATCCTGATGCTCGTCAGCAGCGTAATCCATCGCCTTGAACAGAGCGCGCACAAAGCGGGTGGCTACGTCACCGTTCTCCTCCAGATATTTGGGAGTGGCGATCCAGCTTGCCAGCGAAACAGTGGTGTCGGCAAAGGTCAGGTTGTCTGTGAGCTTAGTTGCATCCGGCATACCCTCCAGAATGGTCAGGCTGTTGGGCGACCAGGTAGCGCAGGCATCCACGCCGCCGGACATCATCGCAGTCACGATAGAGGGGGCATCCATATCCATGGCCTGAATGTCGTCCATGGTCATGCCGTTGGCGGTCAGAGAGTTGCGCAGGATGTCCTCACTGGAGGTACCGGAAGAGTAGGCAACGGTCTTACCCTTCAGATCCTGTACGGTGGTGATGCCAGGGCCGCCGATGAGGGCGTCGCCGTTGGAGATGTGGGACAGGGCGATGATGGTAGCGTTGCCCTGAACGCACAGCTTATGGGCGCCTTGACCGATGTAACCGAAGTTGACCGAGCCATTCTCCATAGCGGCGATGATCGTGGGGCCATCCTCGAACTGCGTGAAGGTGACGTTCAGGCCTTCCTCAGCGAAGTAGCCCTTCTGCTGCGCGGTCATCATGCTCCACATGCCGCCATAGTTCGGCATGTAACCGATGTTGATGTCCACAGTCTCAGCGGCGGATGACCCGGAACCACCTTCGGCACTCTCACCGCCGGAATTCGTACCCTGGGTATTATTGCCGCAACCTGCCAGCGCACCGCCCAGCATCGCAGTAGCCAGAAGCATAGCAAAAAACTTTTTCACATTGATTCCTCCTGTTTACAATTTTTTGTAGATTCTTTTCCTCTTTTTATTGCAACGGCCTATGCCGTTCCAACCGAACTTATTTCCGAACCTCCAGATACTCCTGATACACCTGACTCCAGATCTCGTTTTTCAGTTCCAGAAAACGGGGGGTCATCTTAGTCTCCTGTGTACGGGGATAAGGAATATCGATGTTGACGATGGACTTGATGCGTCCGGGACGGGCGGACATGATGATGACCTTCTGGGCCAGAATGATGGCCTCCTCCACGTCGTGCGTGATAAAGAAGCAGGTCTTACGATCCTTCTCCCAAGTCTCCAGCAGCTCGGTTTGCAGCTGGGTGCGGGTCTGTGCGTCCAAGGCGCCAAACGGCTCATCCATCAGCAACACCTCAGGATCTGCGGCGTAGGCGCGGGCAATGGCCACGCGCTGCTTCATGCCGCCGGACAACTCCTTGGGATAGTGGTCAGCGAACTTGACCAGATCCACCTTCGCAAGGTACTTCATGGCCTCGTCCTCCGCCCGTTTTCCCTTAATCCCCTTCATCTCCAGCGCGAACATGACATTCTTCTTGACCGTCAGCCAAGGGAATAGGGCGTACTGCTGGAAGACCACGCCGCGCTCGGTGCCGGTACCGGTGACCTTTTTGCCCTTGCAGTAGACGGCGCCGGAGGTGGCGTCATGAAGACCGGCGATGATATTCAGAAGGGTGGATTTACCGCAGCCGGAAGGGCCTACCACGCAGATGAACTCATTTTCATAGATATCCAGATTCACCCCGTTGAGGGCAACCATCTCGCCGTTGCGGGTATTGTACACCTTGCGGACGTTATCAATTTTGACGATCAGATTTCTCTCTTCTCCTGCCATCCCGTCAGCTTCCTTTCCAAGAATTTAATCACTTTTTCCAATGTAATGCCGATAATACCGATGATAATGACGTAGGCCAGCATAGGAGCTGAGTCAAACGTGTTGTTGAGCGAGCGGATACGCATGCCCAGACCGGCCATCGCACCAGTAGATTCGGCTGCAATCAGAGTGGTCAGCGCAACCGATGCACCCAGCCGGACTGCCGTCAGGATGAAGGGCAGGGTTGCGGGGGTGATGACCCGGATAAAGATGTCCTTATCGGTAGCGCCCAGCACCCGAGCGGCTTTGATAAGCGTCTCATCCACATTGATGACACCCTGATAGATGGTCACACACATGATGAGGAAGCAGGCGATGGTAATAACGATTATCTGAGGCCGCCGACCTACGCCGGCACAGATAACGATCAGAGGTACGTAGGCCAGCGGGGGGATGTTACGGACGAACTGAATCCAAGGCTCCAAGATATTACGCACCGGCACGTACCATGCCATCAGGATGGCAACAGGCAGTGCGATGATAAAGCCGATAGCATAGCCCATACCTACCGAAATCAGGCTGCTGCTCAGATCCTGCCAAAAGGCACCTACCTCCACCATGCGCACGAGACCCTCAAAGGTCACCACTACGTTGGGGAATGCCCGGGATGTCTGGGGGACGATGGACATGATATACCAAACCAGCATGGCCACCGCAAAAGAGATCAGCAACCAGACTTTTGGTGGGATCCGGTTAGCCAGGGACGGTTTCTTCTGTTCCATTCTCTTCGCTCCTTCTTACTTTCTATCTGCTGCTTGCAGGATTGAGACAGCTGTACTCAACCCTTTGTATATCCAGTATAGTTGTTTCTGCTAAAATAGAAAGTATGAAGTTTTATCATCCCAATATCTCTCGCCTTCCAATAAATCCATGCTTTCCCATAAGTTTACTGGTTATGCCGGAGTGGAACGCTGATGACCCGTTTGAAATGGCGCCGGAAAGAGACGGAAAAAGTTTCAAGCTTATATATATATATTAAAAAACTGCCGGATGATTTTTTCAAGAGGCAATTTACTTTTTTTCTAAGCGGACAGGCAAGCGGACAAATTCTATACATACGATGAACACAGGAGGGAACGCGTATGAAAAAAAGAGACTTGCCTGTCGTACATTGTTACTACACCGATGGTGATAAAAGCCTTTCAGATATTTTGGAAGAATCTTTTCGGCTTTATCTTGCACGCACCCTTGTTATGACGGAGCAACCCATTGGACAAAATCGGCCGTAAATGGCCGCCTATCCCGGGAGGTCTGGCATGTACTTAGAAATAAGCAACCCCACGGACTACCATGTGGCTTTATACATCAGACTATCAAAGGAGGATGAGAACGAAGGGCCATCCCAAAGCGTTACCAATCAGGCGTCCTTGCTCCAACAGTTCGTTCATCAGCACCGCTTGTCTGTTTACGATACCTATGTAGACGACGGCTGGAGCGGCACCCGCTTTGACCGCCCCGGTTTCCAGCGGATGATCGCTGACATTGAGGCCAGAAAGGTCAATATGGTCATCACCAAGGATCTCTCCCGTCTGGGCCGCGATTACATCATGACCGGCCACTATATGGAGCGGTACTTTCCGGAACACCGGGTGCGGTACATCTCTCTATTGGACGGCATCGACACCGGCGTGGACTCTACCGCCAACGATATCACTCCCTTCCGGGCCATCATGAACGACATGTACGCCAAGGATATCTCCAAAAAGATTAAGTCGGTCAAGCGGGATAAACAGCGGAAAGGGCAGTTTATCGGCGGCAAGCCCCTGTACGGATACCGGATGCACCCGACGCAGAAAAACAAGATCGTCATTGACGAGCAAGCAGCTCCGGTGGTGCGGCGCATCTTTGCCTTGGCGCTTTCCGGCATGAGCTGCCGCAAGATTGCGATGACGCTCAATGATGCCGGCATACCCACACCGGCCGCCTATTGCGGCTGGAAGGTTGGGAGCCCCGGCCCCTACACCGGCTTGTGGAGCGGCGAGCGAATCGCTGAAATGCTGAGAAATGAGACTTACATCGGCAACATGGTGCAGGGACGCATGGTGAAGATCAGCTATAAGTCCAAGAAGTGTTTGCGGCAATCACCGGAAAACTGGGTGGTGGTGGAAGGTACCCACGAGCCGATCATTGACCCGGAAACCTTTCAAAAGGTGCAGATGCTGCTAAACAGCCGCAAGCACACCCGAAGCCGGACATACGACTTTCTGCTGAAAGGGCTGATCTTCTGCCACGAGTGCGGCCATCCGTTGGCGGTGCTCAATCGCAAAAACGCCGCCGGAGCGGATCGCCTGTTCTTTGTCTGCCGAACCTACCAGCGGTTTACCAAGGCCGGCGTCTGCACCTGCCACTCCATCAAGGAAGAAACGGTAAATCAGGCCGTGCTCGCCAAGGTGCGTGAGATCTGTCAGGCCTATCTCAATCCCGACCGGCTGCGCCCGATTGCGCAAGCGGCCTTAGAGCATGCCGGCAAATCCACCGGCCGTGAAGCAGAGATACCAGCCCTGCAAGCCAAAATCACGGCTCTGACCACCCATTTGGATCAGATGTACTTGGACCGGCTGGGCGGTCTGCTCTCCGAAGAGGACTTCCAGCGCATTTATCAAAAGGTCAAGATGGACCGCACCGCTCTGGAGGAGCGGCTGAAACGCCTGCACGAGCAGGCAAAACAACCGGTGAACATCGATGAAAAAGCCAAGGCGCTGGTCAAACGCTTTTTGGACGCGGCACCGACCAGCCGGGAACTGCTGGTCAGCCTCATCGAACGGGTCGAACTGACCGAGGAAAAAGAGATCCTCCTCACATTCCGCTTCCACGAGTTGGAGGCGATTTCTTAACGGGCATCGTTTACATTAGGCGCGGCGCTATGTATCGCGCATTGAAAAACGCGCGCTGGAAAAGCTGCGCGACGCGCTCCGCGAAAGCGTATAGCTGCACCGGGCATATCCCCCCGCTTTATACAGGCCAATGCTGTGGTGTCGGCGGCCACAGCATCGGTCTGGCCCGTCCCGCACGGATTTATCCGGTCTGATATTGCGGTGCATTGGCAAACATGCTATAATCAACGTAAAAAAGCGAGGGAACACCGATGAAAACGTATTTGAATCAGATTTCGGGCATAGACGACGCAATCGTTTCCATGTTTATGAGCAAACGCTCCTGGACGCGCGAAAAGGAACTGCATATTCGCGAAATTTGCCGCACGGTACTGCGTGCGGACGGCGGCTTGCGGGAGTATGACAGCACACTGGCCGATGCCTTTGCCGAATTCGCGGACTGGATGGACAAGCTGACCAAATGGGGCTGGAAACACACCACCATGCTGCGGTTTATCGATATGTCTGTCACCGTGGAGGGACTGCACCGCGCCGGTCAGGACGACTGGGACGCACACGCCAAGCGCTTTAACAACCGCATCATCCGTTCGAGCACCCGCCTTGCCTCCTTTTCTTACGAAATGTCGGCGTGGTATCAGGACAAAATTCTGCCGACCGACCTTGCTCTGCAGGAGCTTGGGCTTACCGTACCGCAGACCATCGAGCACGACGGGGTGAAATACGTCAAGGCGGTCAATGGCTATATTCGGGAGGACGTGGCGGACAACCCGGATGTCAAGCGCGGGCTGTATATGCTGAGTATTCCGAGCAACTTCATTTTTAAAATTGACCTGACCGAATGGGGGCATGTTTTCAAGGAACGCAATGCAACCGGTTCCGCTAACCCCGAAGTCAAGCAATGCTGCGAGAGCATCGCCGACCAGATAGAGCAGTTCCACAAGCAGTTTAACCGGGATCTGTTTCTCAAGATTCTCAACTGAATATAAAAGAGACGCGCCACGGTGTCTCCCATCACCAAGCAGCAAAAACGGCATAGCTTTCGCTATGCCGCTTTCTTTTTTCCCTTTTGACATTCCTGCTTCATGGCGAAATAACCCATCAGCACGGCCCAAACATAAGCGCAGGTCTTGGGAATCATCAGCATCCCGACCATAGGCACAGCATCGGCCCACAAAACCACCGGAATATAGAACGCAAAGCTCAGCACGATCGTCAGCCACATCCAACGGAAGGCACGGTCATGATGCCTTTTCGCCGCCTGATAAAACAGCACAATGACCACCAGTCCCAAAAGCGCAAAGGGAATGTTCCGGTAAATCCCCCACGAGAGCGGCGCATCCGCGCGCAGCCACTGATTCTGCGGCATCAGGCACAGAACAATGCGCAGTCCCGCCAAACCATACACTGCTGCCGTCAGACCGCCATGCCCGCTGACCTGATACCTTTGCCGCCAAACACGATACAGCAGCACATAGAAAATGGTCATGGTAATGGAAGTGACGCACTTCCCTATTCCCAGCGCGGCTGTATAGTTTTCCAGACCTGTTGTGCAAAGCGCCACTGCACGCGGCACCAGATGAAAGGCATCGCCGGTTCCCAATATCACAGCCATCCATCCAAATAATCGGAATTGGCGGCTGCCACGACTGCCCCGAATCATCAAAACTCCGACGGTGATGACCAAGGACAGATATACAATATCAAACAGCGTTTCCATCATTGCCTGCATATGTTACACATCCTTTCCTTCCGCTCGTTCCCGCATGTTGACAGCGTCCAAGGCCGCTTTGCCATAGTTGCGGCCAAACCAGACACCGGCCAGCAGCAGCGCGGCGCCTAATCCGGAATAGAACACGGCGATAAACCGGTCGGGCGCGATGCCGGACACCCGCAGACCGATTCCACCGGTCATCATCACCACCATAATGCCAAAAGCCTTTCCATCGAAAAACTTGAGGAAAAATTGCCGCTCCTCTGCATAGCCAGTGATGCGCGCCGTGTGCTTCCGCACCAGTTTCCCAAAGATAAACTTTTGGAAAATGGCAAAAACCAGCACGGACAGCAGCAGATTCCATACCGTGATATAAGCCGGATAGGCCAGAACGCCGATACGGAAAATATTAAATCCCGCCGCGCACCATACCAGACAGGCGATAAGCAGCAGTGTATTGCGCTTTACTTTCATATTCTGTTTCCTTTCGTGTGAATACCGCTTCGTTTTCGGGACAAAAACCTCCGCGGAACAGAGTTTTATCAATAAAGTGTCCTGCGTACAATTTCCAAAACGACCGAGGGGTCATATTCCTGCCGCTGCAATGCAGACAGCATCAGAGAAAACAGCGCATCCGCGAACTTCTCAGCCGTGAACTGTTCATCGAAGGCATCCGGTCGAATGTCGGCATCCCGCTTCAAAACAGCGCACAATCCATCCAAAATATGCTCCCAGATTTGCTGCATCCGACGTCTTCCGTCCGGCTTATCCTCCGGCATAAAGCCCAAGGAATGCAGCGCAAAAAAGCCGGGATATCGCTTGCAGCCGTATTCCATGCGCTCATACATCCAGGCGATACATGTCTGGATATCCTGAAATGCCGCCTCGTCCTCCGGCCGATGGAAAATCTCACACCAGACGCTTTCTACAATAGCGCCGACAAGCTCTGTTTTAGAGGAAAAATAATTGTAAATAGAACCGACCGATACACCGCAGGCCGCTGCAACCGAACGGATATGCACCGCCGACCATCCTTGCTGCTGCATCAGTTCCCGGCTCGTTTTCAGAATTTCTTCTTTTGACGTCACGATGGTATTCATTCTTTCACCTCTATATGAACATTGTTCATTATAGTCTGTCATTGCCTGCATGTCAAGCAAAATACTGTACAAAAAGCGTATTCATTCGGAAAATCCCCATGTCTGCGCTCCCCTATTTTCAAGGAAAAAAAGGGCGCTGATATTCCATCAGCACCCTTTTCCCTACCTGTATTGATTTTATCTCACACTTTTAATGCCTGCAAATATCGGCTGCCCGCTTTAGTCTGACGTGACGGCAGTATCCGTCTCCGCAGACGCTGCGGTTTTGCGCGCGGTTTTGCGCAGGTCCACCGCGGGATTGAACGCATAGTAGTTTTTGCTGTCCAGATGATCCTGTACGACGCGCAGTGCATCGCCGAAGCGCTGGAAATGCACAATTTCACGCGCACGCAGGAACTTGAGCGGTTCGCGCACATCCGGGTTATCAATTAAACGCAGCAGGTTGTCATACGTCGTGCGTGCCTTCTGCTCGGCCGCCAGATCCTCAAACAGGTCGGTAATCGGGTCGCCCTTGCTTTGCAGCGCCGCGGCCGAGAACGGAATGCCCGCCGCGGACTGCGGGTAAATACCGGTCGTGTGATCGACGAAGTAAGCGTCAAAGCCGCCCTCTTTGATCTGCTCCGGGGTGAGGTTGCGCGTTAGCTGGTAGACGATCGCGGCAATCATCTCCTGATGCGCTAATTCTTCCGTGCCGATGTCGGTGAGGATTGCCTTACCCTCTTTGTAGGGCATGGCATAGCGCTGGTTGAGATAGCGCATCGCCGCTCCAATCTCTCCATCCGGTCCGCCAAGTTGTGTAATGACAATCTTTGCGGTCTGCGGATCGGGATTTTTGATATTAACAGGATATTGTAAGCGTTTATCGTATGACCACATTAGTTATCCTCTCCTTCCCACGGCCACGGGTCGTCAATCCAGCGCCAGTTGCCGACACGAGTATCCACCTCGCGTGCGGTCAACGGGCCGAAAGCATCCTCGTATTCCGCTGCGGCCTTATCAAATGCCGTGCGCATTTTGCTGTAATACGCCAGCGCCGCTGCGTTCTTGGGATGGCCGTCAAGGTACTGGATAACGTCCACCAGCGCAAAATCATACATGCGCACACGACTGAGCAGTTTTTCACGTTCGGTCATTGCGGAACGGCCTCCTCTCCGAGGAAGGGTTTATCGAGCGCCGGAAAAATCGTACCGCGGCTGAAGGCCAGCGCGGGTTCATACGGCGTATCAAAGCTTTGCGCCGGCACAAATGCCATGGCAAGCGAAAGCAGACGGGGATCAATGCTGTCCGCAGGCAGCGCCTGATCGCCCGAAGAATTGGTCGTATTCATATGCAGGTTGCTCCTTGTTTGTCGGTTTGAGGTCTTGCCTCAATTTCAGTGTATGCCGCAGGAAAAAAGACGGTGAAAGCATGGATAAACTGTGGTATACTGTAAGTGTCAAAGGAGGCATAAAATATGGAGCTTTCTGAAATCAGAGAACAGAGCGCCAAGGCGGCAGCTTTGGTGTGCGACGCGGCAAAGCTGCGCGCAGGCGATTTGTTTGTGGTCGGCTGCTCATCGAGCGAGGTGTGCGGAGAGCAAATCGGCACACATTCCAGCTTAGAGGTAGCCGAAGCGGTGTTTGCGGGCATTTATGATGTACTGCATGAGCGCGACATCTATCTTGCCGCGCAGTGCTGCGAACACCTTAACCGTGCGCTCATCGTTGAGCGGTCGGCGTGCGAACGGTTCGGACTGGATGAAGTCAATGTCATTCCGCAGCCCAAGGCGGGCGGTTCGTTCGGAACCACCGCTTACAAGCGGTTTGCCGACCCGGTCGCGGTGGAAAGCCTCAAGCAGTCCGCATCCGCGGGCATGGACATCGGCGGCACGCTGATTGGCATGCACATCAAGCCGGTTGTCGTGCCGCTGCGCATTGCGGTCAAGCACATTGGCCAGGCTATCCTGCTTTGCGCACGCCGTCGCGCCAAGTTCGTCGGCGGCAGCCGCGCAGTATATAACGCAAAACTTTTGTGAGGGATTTATGCGACTAAAAGCGGTACTTTTTGATTTGGATGATACGCTGTACAGCAGTTTCGGCGCGTGTGATGCCTATGCGTATGAGCGGCTCGCCGGCTGGGCGGAACAAGAACTCGGCATCTCCGGCGAGGAATTTGCACAGGCGTTTCGCGTCAACCGCTACCGATTGGGACGGCAACAGCCCGGCATGCCGCCGGTACATGACCGCGTACTGTTCGCGCAGGGCGCGCTCGAGCGGCTGGGCTGCAACGCCATCCGCTATGCCCGCAAGGCGCATCGGGTTTACTGGGACGCGGTGCTGGAAAAAATGGAGCTGCGTCCGGGCGTGACCGAGCTGCTGGGCGATCTGCGGCAAGCCGGCGTCAAGACCGCTGTGTGTACGGATATGCTGGCGGATATCCAGATGGAAAAGCTGGAATATCTCGGTCTTGCGGACCGCGTTGACTATCTCGTCTCCAGCGAGGAGGCGGGCATGGATAAACCGGGCGCGCCGATCTTCTGGCTGGCGCTGCAAAAATGCGGCTGTCTGCCGCACGAGGCGGTGATGGTAGGCGATAACTTCCGGCATGATGTGCAGGGTGCGATGGATGTCGGCATAGCGGGCGTCTGGCTCAACTGGACCGGGTTGCCGCGGCCACAGGACGACCGCTCATACCATCAGGTGGATACATTCGTGCAGGCGGCGGAGCATATCCGCACACTGCTGTAAGGAGGACAGGAGCGAACATGCAGCATTTCGATTATAAGCCGCACGGCGTGTGCCCAATGCAGATTTCCTTCGATCTGGACGGAGATACGGTGCACAACGTCTCCTTTCAAGGCGGCTGCAACGGCAATTTGCAGGCCATCAGCCGTGTTGTGGAGGGCATGACCGTCGAGCAAATCGAGGGGTATTTCAAAGGCATTTCGTGCGGCGGCAGAGGAACCAGCTGCTCGGATCAGCTTGCAACCGCCGTGCGCGCGGCATACGAACAGAAAAAAGCGTAAGAAAAAGGACGATGCGACAGGCATCGTCCTTTTTTATTGGGAGACATTAGTTCATGATGTGTAAAACCGGCTGCTCTGCGTTCGCCTGCTCCACACATACCGCAAGACAGTAGTCGCGGTCGGCAAACGCGGGCAGGAAAAGCGAATAGCTTCCGGTGACCTCGTCACAATCCAGCCGCGGCGGCATCCGATGGATGTCGACCCAAAAGCTGCGCAGCGGCAAATCCAGCCCGCGTCCGGTGGATTTGACAAAGCTCTCCTTGAGCGTCCACAGCTTATAAAATGTCTCATCCCGCGCGGAAGGCAAAACCGTATTGAGGTAACGCACCTCCTCGCGGTGAAAAAAGCGGGAGGCAACATCGCGCCGACCCGGCTCGCAGCGCTCGATATCCACGCCGACCGGATGGTCGCTGACTGCGCACACCGCCCAGTCGCCCGAGTGCGACAAGCTGAAATGGATGCCGGGTTCGGAAACCAGATACGGTTTCCCGCCTTCGGCAATCGAAATGGCAAGCGGGTGAACCACCCATGAATACTGCTGTGAAACCGCATATTCCAGCAAAAGTGATGCCGCAAAGCCCTGCGCTCTGGCCGCCCCGTGGCGTCGGTCCAGCTGTTCCAGACGGCCGCGGGATAAACGGGCACGAGATGCGCTGTCGTCCGGATTCACGGCGGATACCGGAATGGCATATACAGCAGTCAAGAAAATTCCCCCTAAAGATTTGCGTGTTGGTGTGATGCGTTGAAGTAAATGATACCCCTATTATACCACGATGAAACATAGGTTGACAATTATCTTTATCCCTCTGCTACGAAAAAATACATGCGGGCGAATTCAAGCGTCTTTTTTTTGCCGCGCGTGGCAGGGATTTGCTGTTTCGATCGCACCATGCGGACAGGCGTGCCGACAATCGCCGCAGCGGATGCACTCCATGCTGTTTGGCGTTTGCCACACTGAAATATCCAGCTTGCAGGCCCGTTGGCAGGCGCCGCACCGGGTGCATTTTTCCGCATTGATACGAAAACGGTACAGTGCAATCGGGTTGAAAAAGCCGTAAATCGCGCCGAGCGGACATAAGTAGCGGCAAAACGGGCGGTATACCACCACGCTCAGCACCAGAAGCACGACGAGGATGGCCGCCTTCCACGTGAACAGCCAGCCGAGCGCCGCGCGCAGCGGCGGGTTGGATGCAATCAGCGGAACACCGGCAAACAATGTACCGGACGGGCAGACGTATTTACAGAACCAGGGCTGCCCCTGCCCTACGATGTCCAGCACGGTCAGCGGCAGGACAATGACAAACCCGACGAGAATGACGTATTTGAGGTATTTGAGCACACGATCGCCCGGCAGGCGGCGCAGCTTTTTGGGAAAAGGGATCTTATCCAGCAGATCCTGCACCAGCCCGAACGGACAGAGCCAGCCGCAGACCACTCTGCCCAATAACGCGCCGAACAACAACAGAAATCCTATCACATAGAAGGTGAATTTGTTGGTGCGGCTGGTGATGACGGCTTGAAAGGAGCCAATCGGACAGGAGCCGAGCGCGCCCGGACAGGAATAGCAATTCAGGCCCGGCACACAAACCAGCTTGCTCTCCCCCTTATAGATGCTGCCATTGGCAAAACCGGCGGCGTAACCGTTTGTCAGTGCAGCAAACAGCAGCTGTACCAGTGTGCGGACATGGTCACGCAGCTTACCCAAGGCCGATACACTCCATACAGATATTGACCGCCTTGCGGAATACAATTTGCGTTTCTTCGCGCAGTACGCCCAGCGCAAGAAACAATACGGCAACCACCAATGTAATCACGGCGGCACGATTGCGGCGCAGAAAACTCATGCCTGTACCTCAGCGAGCATGGCGTCGATGGTCTGCGCCCAGTTTTCCTTGCTCTGCGCGCTGATGATGGCCGAACCAACCTGCGCGCCTTCGCTGTCGACAAAAAACGTGGTCGGCACAGCGGCAATCTGCCCCAGAACCCCGTACAGGTCCACGGAAGGCAGCAGATGCAGGTAGTTTGCGCCGGTTTGCTCCACGATGTCGCGGGCGGTTTCCACCTGTTCTTCGCTGATCGTGCCGTCCGTATTCAGCACATCAGAGACCAGGCCGATGATCTGCACCTTTTTATCGGCATATTCCTGCGCAAGTTCGCCCAAATCAGGCATTTCTTCGATGCAGGGCGTGCAAAAGGTTGCCCATACATTGACCATGGTCAAATCATAATCCGCTAAAACCGACTGATCGACAGTATTGCCATCCAAATCGGTCGCCGAAAAACTGCTGAGCACACCGGTTTGCTCGGCGGCTTGTCCGCTGTCGCTTTGCGCATCGGTTACGTTCTGTCCGGTCGTGTCCGTACTTGCCGTTTGATTGGCTGAGGAACACGCGCTGAGCGCCAGCACACCGGCCAGCGAGATGCCCAGCAACGCCAATGGGATTCGTTTCATAGGACGCCCTCCAATAGTATGATTTGTCTTATTATACGAGGTAAAAAACCATTCTGTCAACACAAAAGAGGTCTGCTTCACTTACTTGTAATCATTTTGACGGACACATCCGATTTCCCGGGAAACATCCCGCGTGCAGAAATGTCCTGCCCCCATTTGCGCAAACAGCACAAACGGAAGCAGGACAATCTCTTTATTATTCTCTTGCTGAACAGGCGATTACGCCATGCCAAGCTCCTTCACACGAGCCTGCGCCGCCGCCAGACGGGCAATCGGCACACGGAACGGCGAGCAGGATACATAGTTCAGCCCGACATTGTGACAGAACTCGACGGAGGACAGGTCGCCGCCATGCTCACCGCAGATGCCCAGCTTGATGTCCGGACGGGTACGACGGCCCTCTGCCACCGCGTAACGGATCAACTTGCCAATACCGTTCTGGTCCAGACGGGCAAACGGATCGGATTCGAGGATTTTCTTCTCAAAATACGTCTCCAGAATACGGCCCACGTCGTCACGCGAGAAACCATACGTCATCTGGGTCAGGTCATTGGTACCGAAGGAGAAGAACTCAGCCTCCCGCGCAATCTCGTTGGCAGTCACAGCCGCGCGCGGCGTCTCGATCATCGTACCAATCAGATACTTCATCTTGAGGCCGGATGCTTCAATCAGCTCATCAGCCTTGGTCTTGATGACCTTCTTGACAAAGCGCAGCTCATTGATTTCGCTGACCAGCGGCACCATGATTTCCGGCGTAATCTTCAAACCGTCTTCCTTCCAGACGTTGATGGCAGCGGAAATGATGGCTTCGGTCTGCATCTCGGCAATTTCCGGATACAGCACGTCCAGACGGCAGCCGCGGGTGCCGAGCATCGGGTTAAACTCGTGCAGGTCGGCAACCTTGCCCTTGAGCTTGTCAAACGAAACGCCCATCTCGTTTGCCAGCTCCTGAATATCCTCATCCTCCTGCGGCAGGAACTCGTGCAGCGGAGGATCGAGCAGACGGATGGTTACCGGCAGACCGCCCATTGCGCGGTAGATGGCTTCAAAGTCGCCGCGCTGCATCGGCAGAATCTTGGCCAGCGCGGTCTTGCGCTGCTCCACGGTATCGGAAATGATCATCTCGCGCACTGCCTTGATGCGCTCGGGCTCAAAGAACATATGCTCGGTACGGCACAGGCCGATGCCTTCCGCGCCGAACTTGCGCGCCTGCGTTGCATCGCGCGGGGTATCGCCGTTGGTGCGGACCATCAGGGTGCGGATTTCGTCCGCCCAGCCCATGAAGCGACCGAAATCGCCGGTCAGTTCCGCGTCCTGTGTATCAATCTTGCCGAGATATACGTTGCCGGTCGAGCCGTCGAGCGAGATGAACTCACCTTCCTTGACCACCGTACCGTCGGCAAAGGTCAGGGTCTTGTTTTCCTCGGAAACCTTGATGCCGTTGACGCCGGCCACGCAGCAGGTGCCCATGCCGCGCGCCACAACCGCCGCGTGCGAGGTCATGCCGCCGCGGGCGGTCATGATGCCTTCGGAAACCGCCATGCCGTCGATATCCTCCGGCGAGGTCTCCTGACGGACCAGAACAACCTTGAGGCCGGTCTTATGAGCCGCCGCAGCTTCTTCCGCGGTGAAATACACCGCGCCGCAGGCAGCGCCGGGAGACGCCGGCAGGCCGGTGGTAATCGGGGTGGCTGCCTCGAGCGCCGCCGGAACAAACGTCGGGTGCAGCAGTGCGTCAAGCTGCTTGGGCTCCACCTTCATGATGGCCTGCTCCTTGGTGCAGACGCCTTCATCCACCAGATCAACCGCAACCTTGAGCGCGGCCTGCGCGGTGCGCTTGCCGTTACGGGTCTGGAGCATATAGAGCTTGCCGTTTTCGATGGTAAACTCCATATCCTGCATATCGCCATAGTGCTGCTCAAGGCGGGAGGAAATGTCCACAAACTGCTGATACACTTCGGGCATGGTGTTTTCCAGCGCGGAAATCGGCTGCGGGGTACGGATACCGGCCACAACGTCCTCGCCCTGTGCGTTCATCAGAAACTCGCCGTACAGCTTCTTTTCGCCGGTCGCCGGGTTGCGGGTGAACGCAACGCCCGTGCCGGAGGTTTCGCCCATATTGCCGAATACCATGGACTGTACGTTAACCGCGGTACCCCAGGAGTGCGGGATATCGTTCATGCGGCGGTAGGTGTTCGCACGCGGGTTATCCCACGAGCGGAATACCGCGCGCACCGCTTCCATCAGCTGCTTCTTGGGGTCCTGCGGGAAGTCCTCACCGAGCGACTTCTTGTAATGATCCTTGAACAAAACGATAAGCTCGCTCATGTCGTCCGCGTCCAGCTCATTGTCCATCTTAACGCCCTTTTTCTCCTTGACCTGATCGATAAAGGTCTCAAAGGTGGACTTAGGCAGCTCCATCACGACGTCCGAGAACATCTGAATGAAGCGGCGGTAAGAGTCACGCGCAAAGCGCGGATTATTCGTCAGTTTTGCGACCGCGTCGCAAATTTCATCGTTCATGCCGAGGTTCAGGATGGTATCCATCATGCCGGGCATGGAAGCGCGCGCACCCGAACGAACCGAAACCAGAAGCGGCTTGTCCGGATCGCCCAGTGTTTTGCCGGTGACCTTTTCCAATTTATCGAGGTACTCAAGGATCTGATCCTGAATATCCGGATAGATCGTCTTGCCGTCCTCATAATACCGGGTGCAGGCCTCGGTTGTGATGGTAAAGCCCTGCGGTACGGGCATGCCGAGTCCGGTCATTTCGGCCAGATTCGCGCCCTTGCCGCCAAGCAGCTCACGCATTTTTCCGTTGCCTTCCGGGAACATGTAAACGTACTTCTTCATTTGGGTCTTTCCTCCATTTCGTTTGGTGCTCTCTTTCAAACACACTTCAATCGCGCAAGAATATTATAGCATGACGGACGCTTTGTGTTCCATTGTAGAATTTCACCGATTTACCCTGCCCTTCTTGTGCAAATTGATGGATGTTATTGCTATTTCCGCAAAATTCAGGGGTTTTTACTTGTATATATTATCATTTCTTTCGCATTTTTAAACAAAAAAATTAAAAATTTTATCATAGTTGTCACTTTTAGCGCGCTTTTTGTGAAATCAAACGAAATGACAAGAGAACTTCATGAAAACCCGCAGGATGCACAAATGCCTGCAAAAGAAAGATCGGCGGCCTGTACCAGACCGCCGATCGGCTGCGAAGAGATACCGGATACGCAGATACCCAATACCTGCTCCCCGCGATAATAGGTTTCGATAATTTTGACAGACATCAAATACCCCGCCGAGGAGGTAAAGGCGCCGTCCGAGAACTGATAAAAGGTGTTTCCATTGAGTGCGGCATAGTATTGCAGCATCTGCCGCGTGCCGTCCCCATTCAGGTCGGACAGGCGATAATAGAAATACGTCGTTCCGCGATCCTTGACGCTGTCGAGCAGCGGCACGCCGGTAATTATCGAAAAATCCGGCACGGGATACAGCTTGGCATAGCAGTTGGACGCATCCGGCTGGTGCGTGCTGGTATAAACCGCCGGGCTGACCGCCGCGCTCCCCTCCAGTGTCTCCAAAACGGAAATCGGAACCGAATACGACG
Source organism: Candidatus Agathobaculum pullicola (assembly GCA_019115085.1). Lineage (GTDB taxonomy): Bacteria > Bacillota > Clostridia > Oscillospirales > Butyricicoccaceae > Agathobaculum > Agathobaculum pullicola. The sequence continues at coordinate 23,168 of DXEF01000023.1, forward strand.
GCGTACCGCTGCCGCGGCTGCTGACCGTGACGCCAACCAGACGGCCTTGTCCATCCACCAGCGCGCCGCCTGAATTGCCGCTGATGACCGAAGCCGTGCTCTCGATGAGCGTTGTCAGATAATCCCCGTTTTTCGGATTGGTCACCACGCCCGCCGTCACCTTCGCGCTGCCGCCGCCGGGATACCCGAGCGCGTACACGGTGTCCCCCGTCTGCACGTCGTTGGACGTTTCTAGATAGGGCAGACCGCTGCCCACCACGCGAATATGCGAAATATCCGCGGTTGTGTCAATGTCGTAGATGGCGACCTCCCGCTTGGTGCCGTCCTGCATTTCCGCGACCAGACGCTGCACCCCGTTGGCAATATGTCCGCAGGTGACCGCATCGCCATTCGCGCTGATGATCACGCCGCTGCCCATGCTGAGCACATTGCCGCGCGTATCATACGAATAGAGTTTGAATACCGCGGGCATGCAGCGCGCAAAAATTTCACTTGCCGTCAGCTCGGTGGAAACCTCCAGCGAGAACGTGCGCCGCAGACTGGGGTCCGCCATGCGGGTGACGATAGCGGCGGCCTCGCTGCGCTTGATTGTGCCCGTGGGCATAAATCGGCCCGCGCTGTCCGATCCGGTCAGCACGCCCGCGCGATACAGCAGGTAAACCGCCTCCGCATAGGAGGCGGAAGTCGATACGTCCGGAATCGCCCCGTCCGCAATCGTATTGATAGCGCCCAGCGCATCGGTCGGCAGCGCCGCGGCCAGCACAGAGGCGAACACCGCGCGCGAGGCCGGCTGCGTATAGTCCGAACGCTCCGCTTGCAAGATGCCGTTTTGCAGCGCATAGTCCGCATAGGTTCGATACCACGGGGACGAGGACGCAAATTCCGCGCTGCCGGTGTTGTAAATGCTGTGCAGGCTGGCCGCCAGCTTGACCGCTTCCGCCACGGTCAGCGAGCTGTCCGGCGCAAAACGGGTGGCCGACTGGCCGTTAATCAGGCCGTATTCATACGCCGCGCGCACATTATCCGCATACCATGCGTTGTCCGCCACGTCGGTAAACTGCCCCGGCGTATACATTGCCTGCGCGGCAAAGTTTTCATAGCCTGCAAACGCGCTCGGCAATAGCCCTAACATCAGCGCCGCCGCAACAAGCAGGCTGCATATTCTTTTTTTCACTGCGATTCCCTCCGGTTTCGGGCTGAATACAGACAGCGGAGACGCACTCCGCTGTCCTTCTTCCAGTATAGGCCCGAAGGCTTGTCGGTTTGGTGAACAATCTGTGACTTTTTTTATTTTTCCGCTCGATACGCCGCGACAATTTCCCCGATATACATGGTGTGGTAATCCTTGTCGCCATACCATCTGTCGAGCGTCTCCTGCTGAAGAATGTCCTCGGGCGCAATTTCGCTCTTGCAGCGCTTACGGCAGACAAGCACCAGCTCCGCCTCGGCAAAGGTCGGCTGGCCTTCCACCATGACCGGCGTCAGGCCGCTGTCCTTCATCTTATCCATATCGCGGCCGGACTTGCTGCCCAGCAGGCTGAGCGCGTCGCGGTGTCCATCTTGTAAAAAGGTTAATGTAAAATACTCTGAGTTATCAACAAACTCCTTTGTATAACGGCTGTGGCGGATATAGCAGGTCACCGAAGGCTTGCCCCAAATCACGCCTACGCCACCCCAGCTGGCGGTCATGGTGTTCCACTTCTGTTCCGTTCCGGCGGAAATCAGCATCCACTGCTTGCCGATTAACTCAAACGGGTTAAAATGCTGTTCCGCAATGTTGATTTTTGTAAAAGACATATGGATTCCTCCTTGCATGGTTATGGGATATCGTGCCGCCGCAGCTTCATTTCCTGCCACTCGTCTCTGGTAATCAGGATTTGCCGCGGCTTAGAGCCTTCAGACGGCCCGATGATACCGCGTTCCTCGATCTGGTCGATGATGCGCGCGGCACGCGCATAGCCCAGCTTGAGCCGACGCTGCAGCATGGACGTGGACGCCTGCCGGCAATCCATGATGACATCGATTGCTTCCTCGATCATCTCGTCCTCATCATCGCCCGCGTCGCCGGACGCGCCGCCGCCCTTGCTGTCCGCCTGCTCGGCCTGACGCTCGATATGCTCGAGGATCTCCTCATTATATTCGACCGTGCTTGTCTGCTTGATATGCGCGATGACCGATTCAATCTCGTCAGACGAGATAAAGCAGCCCTGTACACGGGTGGGCTTGCCCTCGCCCAGCGGCGCATACAGCATATCGCCTTTACCGATGAGCTTTTCCGCGCCGGTGGTATCCAGAATAATGCGCGACTCAATCTGGCTGGCCACCGCAAACGCGATACGCGACGGGATGTTCGCCTTCATGATGCCGGTAATGACATCGGCGGAGGGGCGCTGGGTCGCAACGACCAAGTGCATGCCCGCCGCGCGCGCCTTTTGCGCGATACGGCAAATCGAGGTTTCGACCTCCTTGGCGGCCACCATCATCAGGTCGGCCAGCTCGTCGATGACAATGACGATCTGCGGCAGCACCTGATACTGCTCGGGCGTTCCGCCCTCTTCCTGCTCGGCCTTGGCGCGCTCGGCGCGCATCAGGTCGTTATAACCCACCAGATTGCGCACCTGATGGTCGGCAAACAGCTTGTAGCGGCGTTCCATCTCGCCAACCGCCCAGTTGAGCGCACCCGCCGCCTTTTTCGGGTCGGTCACGACCGGAATCAGCAGGTGCGGGATGCCGTTATAGTTGCCCAGCTCGACCATCTTAGGGTCGACCATAATCAGGCGCACCTCTTCGGGCGTGGACTTGTACAAAAGCGAAATCAGCATCGAGTTGATGCACACGGATTTACCCGAACCGGTGGTACCGGCAATCAGCATATGCGGCATCTTGGCAATATCGCCGATGACCGGCTTGCCGGTAATGTCCTTGCCCACGGCAAAGGACAGGCGGCTGCGCGCGTTGGTGAACGCGGGAGAGGAAATACACTCGCGGATGAACACGGTATTCACCGTCTTGTTCGGCACCTCGATGCCGACCGCCATTTTATCCGGAATGGGTGCAATGCGCACATTGGCCGCGCCAAGCGACAGCGCAATATCATCGGCAAGCGCCGTGATACGCGAAATTTTGATGCCGCGCGGGATGGTCAGCTCAAACCGCGTGACCGACGGGCCGCGCACAATGCCGATAATCTGCGCGTCGATATTGAATGATTGCAGCGTATCGATCAGGCACTCGGAATTTTCCTTCAGTTCTGCTTCCGCACCGGCAACCGAGGTATGCTTGCCCTTGCTCAGCAGGTCGATGGGCGGATAGTCGTATACCGGCATGGGCGTTTTCTGGCTCTCGTCCATCTGCTCGCTCAGCTCCGCCTGCTCGTTCTCGCTGATCTTCTCCGCCTTTTCCGATTTTTCCGGCTTCTCAGGCTGCTCCGGCTTGGGAGACGGCTCCACCGGCGTCTCCTCCTCCTCGCGGTTTTCCACAAGGTCAAGGATGCTCACCTGTTCACCCGTCGTCTCCTCCTTCAAGGAGCGCAGATACTCGTCCGGCGCCATCGGCTTACCGCCGTGCGCATGGCGCACCGGCGCATCCGGATCCGCCCCCGGCTTGTCCTCACCGGGCGGATCGGTGTCAATCGGGATGTCAATATCCGGCTTGCGGCGGGCGGCGCGCCGCTCCTCGCGCTTTTGGGCATGCGCATTGACCGCCTCATGCACATTCGGCAGCTTGCGCGGCGCCTCGTAGCGTTCACGTTCCTCTTCATCCTCATACTCATATTCGGGCGGACGGAACATCTCCAGCAGCGCCTGCGGCGTGATGCGGCAGGCAACCAGAATCGCCGTGACCGTCAGCACCAGCAGCACCAGCAGCGCCCCCACCGAGGACAGCGCCCACTCCAACACGATATACAGGCCGCCTGCCAGCAAACCGCCGGACTTTCCTTCCGTGCCGGTTGTCAGCAGGGCAAACAGTGTTTTCATCGAAAAATCATATTCATTTGCACAGGCAAACGCATGGACAATACCGCCGATGAACAGCGGCAGCAGCGCGATACTCACGCCGCGCAGCCGCACCGGTCCTTTTTGTCGTGCAAACAGCAGTCCCGCCAGCGCGAGCAGCGCAAACGGCAGCAGATAGCCGCCTTTGCCAATCATCGCGCCGATGCCGCTGTGCAGCCAGTCCAGCAGCACGCCGTCAATCGGCAGAATTGCCAGCAGGCATAAAAGCCCAAGCACGCCCCATATTGCGCCCCATGTGGCGCGGGACAGGGCCGGCTCCGGCTCGGGCGCACGCCGCGCGGCTGTTTTTCCGCGCGGCGCGGTTTTCTTGGTTGTGGTTTTCTTTGCAGCCAAAGTGTTTTTCCCTCGCTTTATTTGCTTTCCCGCACAGAGCAGCGTGCGGATGCTGTCGGCCATTGGCCGGTGATTTTCGGATAAGTGCGAAGAAAAGTCCCGTTAGCCGGAACTTTTCTCAACCGCCGCGGCATATGCGCCCGCGGACGGCGTCATATCATTTTTATCAGGCTCACCACGATGGTGATGGTGCCTATCAGCGTACAATACACCACGAACGGGCGGAAGTTGCCGCGCTTGGAAACAAAGCGCACCATGCGGATCGCCGCAAGGCCGGACAGCATCGCCGCCAGAATACCCACCAGATAGCAGGCGATGGATGCGTCACCCATTGCCGCCGCCGGGTCCTTGAACACGTCGACCAGTTCCAGAATATTCGCGCCCAAAATGACCGGCAGAGACATGATAAATGCGAAACGCACGGCAAAATCACGCGAAAAACCGCGGAACAAACCGGTGCAGATGGTAGTGCCCGAACGCGACAGGCCGGGCAGAACGGCAAAGCACTGGCCGACGCCGACAATCAGCGCATCCAGCCAGGTGGCGTTTTCCTCGGTCTTATGCTTGCGCGGCGCTTTCTCCGACAGGTACAACACGGTCGCGGTCACCAGCAGCAGCAGACCAACCAGCAGCGGGGAGGAAAACGCTTCCTCCAGCTTACTCTTGATCGGCAGAATCGCAAACATCGGCACAATGGTCAGCAGGAGCATAACGATAAACCGGCGGTACGGATGACCGTTGATTTTAAAGCCGTCATGAATCCAGCCGAAAAACTCCACAAACAGCTCTTTAATATCCTTCCAGAAGGCCACAACGACGCTCAGCAGCGTACCAAAATGCAGCAGGACATTAAACAGCATGTAATTGGTTTCCACACCGTCGCCAAACAGGGTCTGCACCAACACCAGATGGCCGGACGATGACACGGGCAGAAACTCGGTCAGGCCCTGCACCAGACCCTGCAAGATAGCAAACCATAAACTCATCAGATATGTCTCCTTTTGATGGGGCAAATATTACATACGAAATTATTATAGCATATCTGCACGCCGAATACCACCATTTTCCGCAAAAATGCTGTGTTTCACAGGATTATCCGTTCTCCGCCAAAATCCGGTCGATTGCCGCGGCCACGCCGTCCTGCGCATTGGTCAGCGTCTGCCGCTTGCAGATTGCCTTGACCGCGTCGTTGGCATTGCCCATGGCGATGGGCAGCGCAACCGCGCGCAGCATTTCCAAATCGTTTTCGCTGTCGCCGATGGCCGCCGCGTGCGACAGGTCGGTGCCCAGCTCCCGACACAGCATGCCAAGCGCCGTGCCCTTGTCCGCCGCGGGTGTGACCACTTCAATATTATCCTCCGCCGAGCTCATCACGCGCACACCCGGAATCTGCAAAATCTGGTCGCGCACCATTTGCAGGGTGACCGGCTCTTTGCTGCGGGCGAAAATTTTATCCACCGATACCTGTCCCTCGGCGATAAACTCCACAATCGAAGGCACGACCCGCTTGACCGCAAGATACCCCTCGTTGGAGTTATATTTGTCAAATTGCATTTCATCACGGGGGGTGATGAGCAGCGTCTCCCCCACGTAGACCATGACCATCAACTCGATACGCTCCACCGCCGCCGCCACGCGCACGGCAACCTCCCACGGCATGGACATACGCATCATGCACCGTCCGGTCGACACGCGCGAAATTGACGCGCCGCCCGCGGTCACCATCAAATCGTCCGTCTGCATCTGCACGGCAAGATCCCGCGCCTCGCCGCAAATGCGTCCGGTCGAAATCACGACATGCACCCCCGCTTCCCGCGCGCGACGCACTGCGTCAACCGTCGCCGCAGACACCGTATTATCCGGTGTCAACGCCGTCCCGTCCAAGTCGAGCGCGATCAGTTTGATGTCCGGCATGTTTCTTTATCCCCCTGTATCTTGCATTTCCTATTCAGGATACCGCAGCGGGCAATAAATTGCAAGCGCGAAAAAACGTCAAACATTTGTTCTTGTTTTTTCTCGATTTCTCGGCTATTCTTTGGCTCATGGGAAGACAAGCAAATCCACCCCTGAAGGAGTTGATGCCATCTTGCGAAGTTCAGACGACCCCGGGAGACTTGTCGAGATACTCTACGAGATCGCCGGGGACGCCGATGCACCGGCCAACAGCCGACTGAGCGCGATCAAGGAGATCCTCGACCGGACAGTCGGCAAGGGCGCGATGCTGGTGGACGAAGAGCAGGGACCTGCGCCGATCGAAATTGTGTTTCGGGTAGTCGACGATACGAATTCCCCGTAACCCGAAGGCAGGCGACATTCGTACAGTCGGGCGCGTTTGAAACGCTGTTCGGCGGTGCGGCGGGCGGCGGCAAAAGCCACGGTCAGCTGCTCGATGCGCTGCGCTTCGCCGTCTGCTACCCCGGCTCCCGGCAGCTGATGCTGCGGCGCACCATGCCGGAACTGGAGCGCTCGCTCGTGCCCGCGTCGCTGCGGCTGTTCCCACAGTCGATTGCCAGTTACAAGGTCAGCGACCACCTGTGGCAGTTTGCAAACGGCTCAACGCTTGAGTTCGGCTACTGCGACGCGGAAAGCGATGTGACCAAGTACCAGAGTGCGGAATACGACGTTTTGCGTTTCGATGAGCTGACCCACTTCACCGAAAGCCAGTTCACCTATCTCATCTCGCGTGTGCGTGGTGCCAACGGCTATCCCAAGCAGGTCAAAAGCACGACCAATCCGGGCGGCGTGGGGCACCAATGGGTCAAAGCGCGATACATCGACCCGATGCCCCCCGACACCGAAACCAAGTTTGACGGCGGCTCTCGGCTATTCCTGCCCGCGCGACTCAAAGACAACCCCTTCCTGCGCCGCGCGGACGCAGGGTACGAAAAGCGGCTGCGGCTGCTCTCGGTACGCGACCGCCGCGCGCTGCTCGACGGGGTATGGGAGCTGGATGAAGGACGTTACTTCAGCGAGTTCAGCCCTGACCTGCATGTCGTGCGGCCGCATGCCATCCCCTCTGATTGGCGGCGGTATCTGACCATCGACTATGGTCTGGACATGCTGGCGGCGCTCTGGATTGCGCAAAGCCCGGACGGGTACAGTGTCGTATACAGAGAGTTATATCAGTCCGGTTTGATTATCTCAGAAGCCGCGGCAGCCATACTCGCCTGTGAGTTGTCCGGCGAGCATATCGACTGCCGGCTGGCCCCGCCCGACTTATGGAACCGGCGGCAGGAGACTGGCAAAAGCGCGGTGGAACTGTTCGCGGACTGCGGACTGGATTTTGACAAAAGCAGCAACGAGCGCGTGGCCGGCTGGCTGGCGCTGCATGAGCTGCTCGCCCCGCGCAAAGACGAACAGGGGCAGCCCCGCCCGCGTCTGACCATCTTCGACACCTGTCGCAACCTCATTCGCACGCTGCCTGCCTTGCAGCACGATGCGCGCAACCCGTCCGATGTGGCAAACACGCCGCACGAGCTGACCCACGCGCCCGACGCGCTGCGCGGCTATGCCGCGACCGTATACGAGCCGCCCGCCCCCAGCCGTCCCACGGCGTATGACTGCGAAGTCGGCGAATTTCTCGCCTATTAGCTCCAGGGGGTATCCATGCCCCCTGGATACGCCAAAAGTTCCAGCAGAAGCTTTTGGCGATACCCCCGGATCGCCGCCAAGCGGCTTGGGTCAACGTATATTTTCCGCGGCAAAGCCACGAAAAATATGGATTGCACGTCGCTTTGCTCCCTTTATCGAGTATTTTCACGGATTTACGAGGAGGAACCCAATGACCATTTTACTTTACTGCATCGGCGCGGCACTTCTGGTGCTGACCGGCGCGGTCGTGTCCGGCGGTCTGCGCCTGCCGCACCGTCCCGCAAAGAGCGACAGCGACACGCCCACATCCGTGGACGATGCGCTCAGCCGCGATTTGGCCGCGCTGATGGCTTACGGACGGGAGGACAGCAGCGATGAAATTTGATCCGTCCCCCGCCGCCATCTGGCGGAAATACGAGCGCGACCGCGACTATAAACGCTCGATTGGCTTATACGACCGCGTGCGCCGCAACGAGGCGTTCTATCTCGGCCGTCAGTGGGAGGGGCTGCGCGTGCAGTCACTCGACCCGCTGATTTTCAATGTGCTGCGCCGCTGCGTCAACCTGTTTGTATCCATGCTGGTCTCGGACGATGTCGCGGTACGCGCCCAGCCGTTCGATATGGACGATGACGGACGCAAGACCGCCCGTGTGCTCGAGCGCGCGTTCGCGTCCGCGATTGAACGCTCGGGCGTGAAAGCCCTCGGCCGTCCGCTGCTCAAAAACGCCTGTGTCGACGGCGACGCATGCTTCTACATTCACTTTGACCCCGCGCTCGAAACCGGACAGGCGGTGAAAGGCGATATCGTGGCCGAGCTGATCGATTCCACCAACGTCTGCTTTGGCAATCCGGCCTCCGACGAGGTGCAGCGTCAGCCGTATCTGATTCTTTCCATGCGGCGCGACGTGGACGAGGTGCGCAGGGAAGCGCGGGAAAACGGCCTGTCCGCGGCTGAAGCGGACGCGATTGTGCCGGACGATACCGAGGACTATCTGCGTTATCGGTTAAACGGCGAAAACGACCGCGTGACCGTGCTGCTGCACATGCGCAAAACGGAAAACGGTATCGCGTTCACCAAAACCACGCGCACCGCCACCGTCATGCGCGAAAAGGTGCTGCCCTACCGCTATTATCCGGTCACGCACCTGTGCTGGAACCGCGTGCGCGGCTCGTGCCACGGCGAAAGCCCGCTGACCGAGGCCATCCCCAACCAAATCGCTATCAACAAGCTGTACTCCATGTATGTGCAGTGCATCAAGCAGGTGGCCTTCCCAAAAATCATCTACGATATGACCCGTTTCCCGAATGGATGGTCAAACGATGTGGGCAAGGCGGTCGGCATGCGCGGCAACCCGAACGAGGCCATTGCGACCGCGTTCAAAGCACCCGATATCTCCTCACAGGTGCTGGGGCTGCTCAAGCAGATGATGAACGACACCGCCGAGCTGATGGGCGCGAGTGAGGCTGCGCTCGGCACGGTCAAGCCGGACAACACCTCGGCTATCGTTGCTGTGCAAAACGCGACCGCCGCCCCGCTCGAGCTGACCAAGATGGAGTTTTATCGCTTCACCGAGGACTGGGCGCGCATCTTCCTCGACCTGATGGGCGCGCACTACGGCACCCGCACGCTTGTCGTGGCCGACGAGCCGGGCGAGACACCCTATCGGCAGAGCTTCGACTTCTCCCAGCTCGCCGGACAGGATCTGCGCTTGCAGGTGGATGTGGGCGCGGCGAGCTACTGGTCGGAAACCATGCAGACCATGACCAACGACCATCTGCTCGAAAGCGGCGTCATCACCGACCCGCTTGTGTATTTGGAAAACGTGCCTGATTATCAGGTGCGCGGCAAAAACGACCTGCTGCACGCACTCCGCATGCAGCGACAGCAGCAAAAGGAGGCAAATACAAATGCAAACCAAGCAGAAACCGACCAGTAACCAGATGCCCGGCGCAACCCCTGCCGCGCCTGTTGACCCGTTTGCGGTCGACGCCGCGCAGACGGCGCAGATGACGCCCAACGAGCAGGCGGCGCAGTCCGGACAGCAGACCTATCCGGTGCCGGTCGACGGCGAAATGCGTGAACTGACGCTGGATGAACTGATTCAGGCGGCAAGTCTGGGCCTGTCCAAGCAGAACGCTTACATTCGCCGCAATCGCGCGGCAAACGGCATGCCCAACGGTCAGATTTACGCCGCGTTTGTCGAGGAGTATCCGGATGTGCGGCCGGACGAAATCCCGCCGCAGGTGTGGGAATGGGCGCAGCAGGAAGGCTCGCTCGTCTCGGCCTACCGCAAATGGGAAATCCTGACGCTCAAGGACGAGCTGGCCGCGCTCGAGATGAACCAGAAAAACCGCCGCGCCGCGGTCGGTCCCGCGCAGTCGGATGGCGAACCGGCGGGTGTTGACCCGGTGACGCTGGCGCTGCTGGGCAAGTAAACAAACAGTATAAACAGGAGGTATTATACTTATGGCTATCAATCTTGCAACCAAATATTCCGATCAGATTGCAGAAGTATTCACCCGCGCGTCCTTTATCAAGGGCAAGACCGCCGAGACTTTCGACCTGACCGGTGTGAAAACCCTCAAGGTATACACGCCCATCACGGTGGAAGAGGTCGACTACGACCGCGATGGCGGTCTCAAGCGCTACGGCGACGTGACCGAAATGCAGGACGTTGTACAGGAGCTGACCATGACGCAGGACAAAGCGTTCACGCTGACCATTGACAAGGGCAACAACCTTGACCAGAATCTGGTTAAGAACGCGGCCGACATGCTGCGCCTGCAACTGAACGAAAAGTCCACGCCCGCGGCGGACAAGTATGCCTTCCAGCGCTTTGTCACCATGGCAGGCACGCTGGCCGAAAGCGACAAACCGACCAAGTCCAACATCATCTCCAAGATTGCGGACGCCTCGCAGGCGCTCGACGACGCGCTGGTGCCGGATGACAACCGCTATCTGTATCTGACCAGCGAAATGTACAAGCTGGTCTGCACCTCGGACGAATTCGCGGGCGTGGATGTGCTCGCGCGTCAGTCTATCGCCAAGGGCGTCTGCGGCGAGGTGTTCGGTATGAACGTCGTGCGCGTCCCCAAAAGCTACCTGCCCAGCAACGTCTATTTCCTTGTCACGCACAAGGATGCGGTGCTCATGCCGTACAAGATTGCGGACGCGAAGGTACACGAGGACCCGGTCGGCGTGTCCGGCGCGCTGATTGAAGGCCGTCACTACTACGACGCCTATGTGCTGGGCGCAAAGTGCGGCGGCGTGTATGCGCTGGTCGAGACTGGTTCGATTTCCGCCGCGCCGAGCGTATCGGGCGGCAAAATCACCGGTACGGGCACGATCCGCTACACGCTGGACGGCTCGGACCCGCGCTATTCGGATTCCGCGAAGGACTATGTTCTGGATACCCCGCTGACCCCCGAGGATGGCTGCCAGATCCGTGCTTATGCGGTCGATAGCAGCAAATATCCGTCTCCCGTAGCCGCAGGTAACTAAAAAAAGCCGCCCTATAGGGCGGCATAGATAGGCTCCCAGCCTGACAGAAAGGCAGCTGCACTGCTTTGAAAGCCGGTCGATGTACTGCTTTGCCCGCACCAAATCCAAGCCTGTTTTCTCCCGCAGGGATTTGACCGCTTGCACCATCTGTCCGTTTTGCTTCATCTGCTTTTATTCATTTTGTAATATTTTATTGATATAATCCGTTTTGTAGTTGCCCTGTCCTGTTTGAGCCGCCAAGCCATCCAGCCGCTCTTCCCCTATTCGCATACGCCGCCGCAGCGTCTACAGCGATAAGAAGCCTGCGAGCATCAGGGCTGCTATCGCCAGCAAAAGCAGGTATTCCATTACCTTGTTTACCCAATCGTATATGTTGCGCGCGGTGCAAGTGGCTCAACAAGCGATAAACTTTTTTATATCTGCCTTTCTGTCAGGCTGGGAGCGATTTCTTACGAGGAGGAACTCTATGACCGGAATTGAATGTTACTGCGCCGCGCTCAACCTCTTGAGCGAAACACGCGACACCGGCTCATATTATGAGCAATTTGCGCTTGGCGCACTCAATCAGCTGCTGTCGTGCAGTCTGCGAGAAATCAACGCGCTGCGCACGGCACAGCGCGAAGAGGCGCTGACCGTGCCGCCGCGCTTGACTTCGCTGGAAGAGGACATTCCCGCGGATGACTGTCTTGTCAGCGAATGTTTCCCTTATGGTTTGGCTGCGCTGCTCGTGGCCGACGATGATAAGGCCAAATTCAACTGGGCGGCCTCGGAATATGCCGAACGTCTGCTGCGTCACTGCCCGGCGCAGTTGACCGCCGTACAGGAGATGATCTGATGCGCGCCTATCAATTCCCGCAGACCGAGGTCGTGCGCGAAACGGTTGTCAGCAGCTTCGGCGGCGTGGATTTCCGCACCCATCCGACCAAGCTGTCGCTTTCGCGCTCCCCTGATATGCAAAATCTCATCTGTGACCAGAATGACTATCTGGTCAAGCGCACGGGCTGGCAAACCAAATTCACCTTTGAAGGCCCAATCTACGGTCTGTTTCCCCTGCCGGACAGCGCGGGGTTCGCGGTACACGCGGGCAAAAAGCTGTATATCCGGCCAATCAACGGCACGCAGACCGAATTGTGCACGGATATGAACGCGGACTTCTCTCAGTCTTTCGTGATGAACGGCGTGCTCTATCTGCTTGACGGCATGACCTTCCGCGCCGTGCGCCGTAAACAATCCGGAGATGGCTGGGAGGCTGTGCGCGTGCAGGACATCGCTTATGTACCGACCACAACCATTTCCGCTCAGCCGACCGGCGGCGGCACCAGCCATGAAGCGATCAATTTGCTGACTCCCAAGCGCATCAACACCTTTATCGGAAATGGCTCGGCAACCCAGTTTCAGTTGGATGCAAAGAATCTGGATGACGCCGCGGTGACTGCCGCGGTCAACAATCAGGCGGTGACGGTTTCATCCGTCGACCGGGCAACCGGTCTGGTGACGCTTGCCGCCCCGCCTGCAAGCGGCAACGGACTGGCAAATGTCGCCATCACCTTTTCCAAGACCGTCGCGGGTTATGCCAACAAAATCAACCGCTGCCGCTTTGCCGGTCTGTACGGCGGCAAAAACGACACCCGCGTATTCCTCGCGGGCAACCCGGATGAGCCTGCCTGTGACTGGCAGAGTGGGCTGTATGACCCCACCTATTTTCCGGATACCGGCTATACCCGCATGGGCACGGATGCCTCGGCAATTGTCGGCTATCTCAAACAGTATGAAAGCCAGCTCATTGTCAAGGCAGGCGGCGCACAGGAATCCGCCAGCTACCGACGTACGTTTACCCTCTCCGACGACGGCACGGCGCTTTATCCGCTCACGCAGGGCGCGCAGGGCGAAGGCGCGATTTGCTCGCGCAGCTTTGCCTCTCTGAACGATTTGCCCGTGTTCCTGTCCGCCCACGGTGTGCAGGGCGTGTTCGGCACGAGCGTTGCCGAACAGCGAACCATCCATTCCGTATCAGATGTGGTCACGCCCCGTCTGGAAACAGAGCCGGGGCTGGAAAACGCTTGCGCGATTGTATTTGAGGGCAAATACTATCTGGCCATCAATGAACATGTCTATATTGCGGACGGCACGCTTGCCGATACCGACGGCAGTCCCACATGGTTTTACTGGACCAATGTACCCGCACAGTGTCTGGCCGTTCTGAACAACGAGCTATGGTTTGGCACAGCGGATGGCAAGCTATGCCGTTTTCGGCAAGCGGAGGAAGATAACGCCTACTGCGATGATGAAGCCGCCATCGACGCCTATTGGCGCACCCCCACCCTGCCGCTCGGCGACTGGGGACGGGTGAAAACCGTGCGTGACGTCATCCCCACGCTGATGCCACATTCGCGCTCAGGCGCAACCGTACAGTATGAAAGCGAGGACGGAAAAGTTCTGGCGCTCTCGCGCAACATGGATTTGTTCTCGTTTAAAACACTGGATTTCTCACGGTTTTCTTTCCGCTGCATTCCGGGTGCACTGAGCTACCGCACCCGCTACCGTCAGCATCGCATGCCGCTGCTCGCTGTGCGCATCGGCAACGACCGGGTTGGCGAGCCGTTCGGACTGCTGGCGCTAACCATCCGGTGGACAACCGGACAAACCATTATCTAAGAAAGGAGGAGATTTCGGATGGCAACCAGTTACAACAAGGATTTTGACTATGCTGAGGCGATTGCGAGCACACAGGATGCCGGTGAACGGCAGCAGCTGCTTGCCGCGCGCCAGAGCAAAATCGAGGGCGAGGGACTGGCAGGCAAGGTTGCGTCCAACGACGCTGTTTCCACCTGGAATGGCGATTACCGTCCCTATTCGGTCTCCAGCACGGAGCGCGGCGGCAGCGAGGTCAGCCGATTATACGATGCAGCCGAACAAGCACGGTTGCAGCGCTTGGAGGCTGCTCGTACACGCATCCAACAACAGCTTCAGAGCAACCTATCCGCGATCGAAAGCGATTATATCGCCGGCATGAGGCAAACCGATATCAACGCACGCCAATCCGTGATTTCCAACGAGGAAACGCTGGCTGCACTCGGTCTGAACATGGGCGCACGGGGCGCCGCCGCTACCTCGGGCGCCGCGGAAACCAGCCGCATTGCCATTGACAACCAATACCGCAGCGATCTCAACGCGCTGGGTCAGGCGCGTCTTGCCGCGCGCGCGGCCGCACAGGACAGCGCCTCCGCGCAGCAAGCCGCTTTGGAGAACGATTACTTCACCGCCTCGGAAAACGCGTCGCTCCAGCAGGCACAGTCCGCGCTGACGCAGTTCAACACCGACCGGAATTACAGCCTGTCGGTTGCCGGACTGACCGGTTTTCTTAACGGCACGCCTACACTGGCCTATCGGGATTATGCTTCCGGTTTGACCAGTCAGGCGCAGACACAGGCTTACGAACAAGCCTTCAATCGCTGGAAAACGTCCGGCTACGTGCAGTCGGGTGACGCCGCTATTCTCGGTGTGCCTGCCGGCACGCCGACCGCGGATGCCACCTACAAAAACGCCAGTCTGTCCTTACAGCAGTGGAAGGCCGGATATTGGTATTAACATACATTTTTCTGTATAAAAAGCCGGTCTCTGCATTTATCGCAGAGACCGGCTTTTGAAAGAAATGAAGATGTGGGCTAAGTTATTGAATGTTTTACACCATAGTTGTTCGTTATTCTACAGCGGAGCAACCAATCATCTTGTATAAACAATCATATCACAGCCCTATTCTGAGGTCAACACTTTTCTCTTACAAATACTTGTATAATTTCTTACATGTTCCATATTCTTGGATTTTTATGCCTTTTTCGTGGAGAAATCTGTATTTTCGACCGACATCAAATTTACTCCCCGCAAAGCAAAAGCCGTTCATCTTTCGATGAACGGCTTTTAAACCTATGCGAATACTTACTTGTTCTTCAGGTTGAAGAAAGCGTCCTTGCCGAGGTACTTTGCAACGTCCTCGCCCAGCTCTTCCTCGATGCGGAGCAGCTGATTGTACTTGGCAACGCGGTCGGTACGGCTCGGTGCACCGGTCTTAATCTGGCCAGCGTTGAGCGCAACAGCGATGTCAGCAATGGTAGCATCCTCGGTCTCGCCCGAACGGTGAGAAACAACCGCGGTATAGCCCGCACGGTTTGCCATCTGAATAGCATCCAGCGTCTCGGTCAGAGAACCGATCTGGTTTACCTTGATGAGGATGGAGTTTGCAACACCCATGTCAATGCCCTTCTTCAGGCGGGTGGTGTTGGTAACAAACAGGTCGTCGCCAACCAGCTGGATCTTGTCGCCAAGCGCCTTGGTCAGCATCTCCCAGCCTTCCCAATCCTCTTCAGCCATGCCGTCCTCGAGGGAGATGATCGGGTACTTCTCAGCAAAGCCCTTCCACATCTTGACCAGCTGCTGCTGGGTCATCTTCTTGCCGGACTTCGGCTGGATATAGCACTTCTCCTCGTCGTTCCACCACTCGGAGGAAGCAGCGTCGATCGCGATCATGAAGTCCTCGCCCGGCTTGTAGCCAGCCTCTTCGATCGCCTTGACGATTACCTTGAGCGCGTCCTCATCCTTCTTCAGGTTGGGCGCGTAGCCACCCTCGTCGCCAACGCCCGCAGCCGGGGTGCCGTTCTCCTTGAGGGTGCTCTTGAGCTGATGGAATACCTCTGCACAGCGGCGCAGCGCCTCACGGAAGGACGGAGCGGAAACCGGCATAATCATGAATTCCTGAATCTCAACATTGTTGGTCGCGTGCGCGCCGCCGTTGAGAATGTTCATCATGGGCATCGGCAGGGTCTTGGCATTGCAGCCGCCGATGTAGTTGTACAGCGGCAGGCTCAGTGCTTCAGCCGCAGCCTTGGCAACCGCCAGAGACACGCCCAGAATAGCGTTTGCGCCGAACTTGGTCTTGTTCGGGGTGCCGTCCGCATCGATCATTGCCTTGTCGATAGCCTGCTGGTCGAGCGCGTTCATGCCGATGATGGTCTCAGCGATCTCGCCGTTGACAGCGTCAACCGCCTTCAGAACGCCCTTGCCATTGTAACGGGACTTGTCGCCGTCGCGCAGCTCGCAAGCCTCAAAGATACCGGTGGAAGCGCCGGACGGAACAGCCGCACGGCCCATATAGGCGCCGGTGTCGCCCTCAACGTAAACCTCAACCTCGACGGTCGGGTTGCCGCGGGAGTCCATAACCTCGCGGCCGAGTACATCAACAATTTCAATGTAGCCCTTCATAATTCTTACTCCTTTTTATTTCAAATTTAGGGGTACGCAATAAATAATTACTTGATGAGCAGGCTGTGGCCGGTCATTTCCTCCGGCTGCGGCAGGCCCATCATCTCGAGCAGCGTCGGCGCCAGATCCGCCAGCACGCCGCCCTCTGCCAGCTTGCCCGGATGGCCCACCATCACCAGCGGCACCGGATTGGTCGAGTGTGCGGTGAACGGGGTTACGCCGTCTGCATCGAGCATCTGGTCAACGTTGCCGTGGTCGGCGGTGATCAGGCACTGACCGCCCATCTTGAGGATGGCGTCCACTACCTTGCCCACGCCGTCATCGGTCGCTTCGATGGCCTTGACGGCAGCATCGAACACGCCGGTATGGCCGACCATATCGCAGTTGGCAAAGTTCAAAACGATTACGTCATACTTGCCGGACAGGATGCGCCGCACGCACTCCTCGGTCACGGCAGGCTCGCTCATCTCCGGTTGGAGGTCGTAAGTGGCCACCTTGGGAGACGGAATCAGCGCGCGGTCCTCGCCCGGGTATTCCTTCTCCACGCCGCCGTTGAAGAAGAAGGTAACGTGCGCGTACTTCTCGGTCTCTGCGATACGCAGCTGGGTCAGACCCTTGTCCGAAATATACTCGCCGAAGGTGTTCTTCAGGCTCTGCGGCTTGAAGGCAACCTCAACGCCGGCGATGGTCGCGTCATACTGCGTCATGCAGACGTAGTGAATGTTGCGGCGCTGGCGCTTGAAGCCGTCAAACTCATGGTCGACAAACGCACGGGTGATTTCACGCGCACGGTCGGGACGGAAGTTTGCAAAGATGATCGCGTCGTCATCGCGAACGGTCGCGCCCTCGGTCACGATGACCGGAACGACAAACTCATCGGTGACGCCCGCGTCATACGACTTTTGCATGGCCTCATGCGCGGTAGCGGCGTGCTCGCCGATGCCCTCGGCAATCGCCTGATAGGCTTTTTCCACGCGGTCCCAGCGCTTGTCGCGGTCCATCGCGTAGTAACGGCCGGAAACCGTGGCAATGCAGCCAAGCTCCAGCGTATCGATCTTGTTCTGCAGACGGTCAATATACTCGATACCGGACTGCGGAGGCGTGTCACGGCCGTCCATAAAGCAGTGGAAGCATACCTTGCGCAGACCGTTGCGGCGCGCCAGCTCGAGCAGCGCGAACATATGGTCGATGTGCGAGTGTACGCCGCCGTCGGACAGCAGACCAAAGATGTGCAGCGTGGAATCAAACCACTTGCACTGGTTGATTGCGCTCATCAGCGCCTCATTCGAGAAGAAATCGCCGTCCTGAATGGACTTGGTGATGCGGGTCAGCTCCTGATAGACGATGCGGCCCGCGCCAATATTGGTGTGGCCAACCTCAGAGTTGCCCATCTGGCCATCCGGCAGACCAACATCCAAGCCAGAAGCGCCGATATATACCAGCGGGTTTTCCTTGAAGATACGGTCAAGATTCGGGGTATTCGCCGCCTCAATCGCGTTACCCTTTTTCTCTTCGCGGTGACCAAAGCCATCCATGATGATCAGCGCGGTCGGCTTTTTCGGCTCGTCCGCCTTGTTTGCCGCCGCCTTGCGGGTGGTGGTCTTTTTGGCAGCCGTTGCCTTTTTGGCAGCGGACTTTTCCTCAGCCGTAACTTCCGCCTGAGAAGCCTCTGTCACGGCTACATTTTCCTCTTCGATTGCCGCCTTGCTCGGCACATTTTGCTTTTTCATACTCTTACTTACTCCTTTACAAAGGCGGACGAAAGGGGACAACGCTGTTTCCGATGTCCCCTCCCGCACGCACGGCGCGGGGAGTAAACCCTCACCGTAATTCTTATCTTATTGATTCGCTGCTTCGACAATGGTGGCGAAGTCAGCGCTCTTCAGGGAGGCGCCGCCGATCAGGCCGCCGTCAACATCCGGCTGAGCCAGCAGCTCGGCTGCGTTGTTGGCGTTCATCGAACCACCGTACTGGATGGTGATGCCGCGGGCCGCACGCGCGCCATACTTCTCGCGCAGGCAATCGCGGATAGCGCCGCAAACCTCGCCCGCCTGCTCGGAGGTAGCGGTCTTGCCGGTGCCAATCGCCCAGATCGGCTCGTAAGCGATAACAACCTTCTTGACATCCTCCACAGCAACGCCCTGCAGAGCGATCTTAATCTGCTTGCGGATAACCTCCATGGTTACATCCTGCTCGCGCTCGGTCAGGCTCTCGCCAACGCACAGGATCGGACGCAGGCCATTTTCCAGCGCAACCAGAACCTTCTTCTTGCAGGCCTCGTCGGTTTCGTTAAAGTACTGACGGCGCTCGGAGTGGCCGATGATAACGTACTTCACGCCCAGTTCCTTGAGCATATCGGCAGAAATCTCGCCCGTGAACGCGCCGGACTTCTCAAAATGCATATTTTCCGCACCGATGGCAATTTTGGAGCCCTTGGCCGCCTTGACAGCAGCCTGAATATCGGTAAACGGCACGCAAAGAACCATCTCGCACCACTTGGTCTTGGAGAGCAGCGGCTTCATCTCTTCGATGAGGGCCTTTGCCTCGGCCGGCGTCTTGTTCATCTTCCAGTTGCCGGCGATGATGGTCTTACGGTATCTGCGATTCATTTTGGTTTTACCCCTTTCAAACTTTTCGACGGCGTATCCGTCCTGATCAATATGTACTATAGCGGGGCAGCTTACGCCCCGATATACAGTACATTTTCGCGCAAAATGCGCAAATTACTTGTCCTGCAGGCAAGCAATGCCGGGCAGCTCCAGACCCTCGAGGAACTCGAGAGACGCGCCGCCGCCGGTGGAGATGTGGGTCATCTTATCCGCAAAGCCCAGCTTCTCAACCGCAGCCGCAGAGTCGCCGCCGCCGATGATGGAAACCGCACCGGAAGCCGCAATTGCCTTTGCAACCTCCTTGGTGCCGACAGCGAAGGTGTCAAACTCAAACACGCCCATGGGGCCGTTCCAGACAACCGTGCCGGCGTTCTTAACCGCATCGGAGAACAGCGCAATGGTCTTCGGGCCGATGTCCATGCCCATCATGTTGTCCGGCAGCTGGCCTGCTTCGTAAACAACCGGCTCCGCGTCCGCACCGAAATGGTCGCCGCAAACCGTGTCAACCGGCAGCAGGAGCTTGACGCCCTTTTCTTCCGCCTTCTTGATCAGGCCGAGCGCCAGATCCATCTTGTCGTCTTCGCACAGCGAGGTGCCGATCTTGCCGCCCTGCGCCTTGGAGAAGGTGTAAGCCATGCCGCCGCCGATGATAACGGTGTCGCACTTGTCGATCAGGTTGTTGATGACGTTGATCTTATCGGAAACCTTCGCGCCGCCCAGAATAGCAACGAACGGACGGGCCGGATCGGAAAGCGCCTTGCCCATGATGGAGATTTCCTTATTGATGAGGAAGCCGCAGACAGCCGGCAGATAGTCGGCAATACCGGCGGTGGAAGCATGCGCACGGTGGGACGTGCCGAATGCGTCGTTGACAAAGATTTCAGCCATATCGGCAAACGCCTTTGCCAGAGCGGGATCGTTCTTGGTCTCGCCCTTCTCAAAGCGAACGTTCTCGAGCAGAACCGCCTCGCCCGGCTTGACTTCCGCCGCGAGCTTCTTGGCATCCTCGCCGATGACATCCTTAGCCAGCTTCACTTCCTGACCGAGCAGCTCGCCCAGACGCTTTGCAACCGGCGCGAGAGAATACTTCATATTAACCTCGCCCTTCGGACGACCGAGGTGCGAGCACAGAATCACAGCCGCATTGTGATCCAGCAGATACTTGATGGTTTCGAGCGACGCGCGAATACGCTTGTCGTCCGTGATGTTGCCGTTCTCATCCTGCGGAACGTTAAAATCGCAGCGAACGATAACCTTCTTACCGTTTACGTCGATGTCCTCCACGCTCTTCTTGTTATACTGCATAAATATCCCTCTCCCTTTCTGAATATAAAAGTTAGCGATACGGAGCAAATTTTCGGCCTTCCCATAAAAAGAATTCCGTTTCCATTACAAAATTATACTCGTTTCTCCCGTGATTCGCAAGCCAAATTGTGAAAAACCTTATCTATCCGTTCTCTTTTAGAGGATTTTTGCGTTTTGCCGAAAATAATTGTGAAATATTAAACAATATGACCAATTGACCTTAGCCGCGAGGCTGTCCATAGAACGCAACGGCAATCGCCTGCGGGCCGGTATTGGTCAGCACGGACGGCCCTATCGGACTGCGCCGCACGTTCATGAAGCCTATCTCTGTGCGCAGGCGCTTTTCCATTTCATCGATACGGGCAGCCGGTACGTCACCGTAAAGCAGCAGCGCCGCCTGTCTTTCCGGCTGCACCACACGAGCGGACACCTTGCGAATGATGCCGCTGACTAACGCCTTTTCTCCGCGCACCTTGTCGCAAACCTTGACCTCGCCGCCGCACACATGGCTGATGGGCTTAAGTCCCAGCGCCTCGCCGACAAAGGCCGCGCCGCCTGAAATGCGGCCGGATTTTTTCAGATGCGTCAGGCTGTACACCCCGAGGAATGCTTCCACGCGATTGAGCCGGCTGTTCACCACGCTGCAGATCGCATCAAAGCCCTCCCCTTGATCGCGCATCTGCGTCGCCATCACCACGATATGTCCATAGATATAGGTATAGGTAGCCGAGTCAATCAGCTCAATCCGCATCGCCTCGCCCGCCTCCTCGCGGAACATGTCGCGCGCAAGGCAGGCCGCCTGATAGGTTCCCGAGCCGTTGGCATTGATGAGCACACCCAAATAATGCGTGCAGCCGCGCGCAGCCGCACGCTGGTAGGAATCCAGAAATGCGGTCGGCGTGATCATCGCGGTCTTCGGAATCTCCCGACTGCTCTCAAGCAGCTTGCAGTATTCCTCGGGCGTGATGTCATAGTATTCGCGGATGGTTCTCCCCTCATGCGTGAGCGTGATGGGAATGATTTCAATGCCATGCGATTCCACCAGCGCCTGCGGGATATCCGCGGACGAGTCGGTCATAATATGTATTTTTTCCATGTTTCCCTCCTTATCCCCGCGGGAATGGTCCCGCTCTCCTGAGGTTTTCAAAACCGGTCTGCCGCAGCGCTTCAAACGCAATCACCGCCACCGAGTTGGACAGGTTGAGGCTTCTCGCACCCTCGCGCATCGGGATGCGCACGCAGCGTTCCGGATGCGCAATCAGCATCTCTTCGGGCAGGCCCTTTGTCTCCTTGCCGAACAGCAGATAGTCGCCGTCGCGGTATGACGCTTCATGATAGGCGCGCGGTGCCTTGGTGGTCGCGTAGAAGTAGCGGCCGTTTGGGTTCTTCTCAAAAAACTCGTTTAAATTTTTATACATGCGAACGTCCAGCAGATGCCAGTAATCCAGCCCCGCGCGTTTCATCCGCTTGTCATCGATTGCAAAGCCGAGCGGCTCTATCAAATGCAGCACGCAGCCCGTCGCCGCGCAGGTGCGGGCAATGTTGCCGGTATTCTGCGGGATTTCCGGCTCGACCAGAACAATATGCAGCATGTGTCTCTCCTTATTTTCAAAGCTTCTTTTATTTTAGGCGATGCCCACACTTTTTTCAAGATATTTGCTGTTTTTTCGCAAAAATAAATCCCCCAATCTTTTCCGATTGGGGGAAAAATAACGCTCTGTTATGCAATTTCCGCGTAAACGCCGTAAACGTAGCCCTGTTCTGCTGCCTGTTCATCGGTGAGCACCTCACCGGTCAGCTGCGGGCCGATGCTATCCTCGGTGTAGGTGCAGCCCAGCTTACCCGTGTGCAGGGTAAGCGTCTGCGTCTGCTGCGTGCCGTCGGTGAAGGTCACCGTAACGGTCAGGGTCGCGCCGTCAAATTCATCGATGCGGCCATGCCACTCGGCCTGCACATCGCCCTCTCTGGGGACCTCTCGCGGCTCGCCCCAGAATCCATAGCTCACTTCCGGGTCGTACTCGTCCACAAAACCGTTCTCCAGCTTCCAGCAAGCATCGGCGCACCATTCTATCTCGGGTTGTTCCTCCGTTCCACCCATACCGTATGGCATCACCACATCCGCGCCTTCCAGCCGTGGGTCGGAAGCCGCCTCTGCTGCCGCAGACGCCGAATCTCCACCCGCCCGTAGGGCCGCATCCGCCGCAGCCGTCATCTGATGATAGGCTTCGATATCGAAATCCTTTACTGTTCTGGCGCGATAGAGCGCCCCTTTATCTATGGATGCACTGACAGTAGCAATATTTTCTCCTGTCACTTTAAACAGGCACCCCGAGAAAAAGCCATCGTTCTGGCTCTCCATACCCGCACCATCGGCAAATACAATTTTGCTGCTCTTCGGCTCTATCATCTCGCCCGTATCCGCGGCATACGCCACAATGCCGAACGAGTGCGCGACAGTTTCCGCCACCGCGTCAGCCGCCGGCTGGCCGCTTTGCTGCGCTTTCCAGACCGCTGTGCCGCCGACCACCACGCCGAATGCACACGCCACGGCCACAATTCGCTTTGCCATGCCGAACCGGCGGCGCGGCGCGGCTTCCAGATGCTGCGGTGCGCTCTGCTGTTCCTCCCGGCGCGCCTGCCGCGCGGCCTCAAGGGTGCGGGCTTTCAGCTCATCGGGCGCTTTGATATCCTTCAGTCGGTTCCAGTTGTTCCGGTTGTCCATCGTCAGTTCCCTCCAGTTCGAGTCTCAGTTTTTTGCGGGCGCGGTGCAAGCGGGTGCGCACGGTAACCGGGCGACAGCCCACCAGCGGCGCGATTTCGTCCGTGCTGTACCCTTCGACATAGTGCAGCCAGACCACGATGCGCAAATCATCCGGCAGAGCGCGCACCGCCTGCCAAAGTTCATCGTTTCTGTCTTTTGCCGGTGCGGCGGCATCCGGTGCGGCCTCGAGCGGCGCAGTGCGCCGAAACCATGCCGACTGGCGCAGATCATTGCAGCAGTTGACCGTCACGCGCAGCAGCCACGCCTTGAGATGCTCGTCATCGCGGAAGTCGGTTGTGTCGCGCAGCAGCCGCAGGAATACCTCCTGATACACGTCCTCCGCATCCGCGCGGCTGTCCAGCCGGCAAAGTGCCAGCCGATATACCGCGTTGCCGCAGCGCTCCATCGCGTTACACAGAAATGTGTCTGAACGCAGGTTGGTTTGCATCTTGCTCTATCCTCCTTTCTGCCAACAACACGAGGAAAAATGCCGGATTGTTCCCAATTCCGCACTTTCTTTTTCGTCGCTGTCCAACCATTCTTTGTTGATAGTGCGCATTTTCTCTACTCTTATATGGTCATATTGAACAATAATGCTTCGCATTTTTCAGAAATATTGAATAAATTTCATCTTGCAGTTTTATATAAAATCACTATAATAGAATTATCAAATCCAGTGTGAGGTCAACCGCTTGTTGTTCCACATCGGTGCCGATCACGCTTGAAGCCGCGTTTCCCGTTCAGATCGCGCGCTTTCCTTTTTTGACAGTCTCCAATTACCTTTTCTCTTTTATACTATTCTCTTTCACGGGGCTGCCCATATGGGCAGCCCTTCCTCTTTCCCTTGTTTTTCCCACATAGGAAACGGGCGGCATCCTTCGATGCCGCCCGTTGTTTTCATAGTTTATTTTGCAAAAAATTGTCGTGTCTGCTTGACATTCTCGTCGATTGCTGCGCGCAGCGCCTCGGCCGATTCAAAGCGTTTTTCCGGCCGCAGGAACTTGTGCAGCTCCACATGAACCATCTTGCCGTACAGGTCGCCCGCAAAATCGAGCAGATGCGGCTCGATGGTCGGCGCACCGCCGTCCATAAACGTCGGCTTGATGCCGATGTTGGTTGCCGCGATGTAACGCTTACCGCCCACCAGCACACGCGTCGCATACACACCATAGGGCGGCAGCGCCATTTCAGGCGGCAGCGCGAGGTTGACGGTCGGCACTTTCAACACACTGGTTCCCACTCGCCGACCGTGCTCGACCACACCGGTCACGGTGTACGGATGACCGAGGAAGCGTGCCGCACCCTCCATGTCGCCCTGCGAAATCAGCTGTCGAATGTAGGTCGAGGAGACCACAATACCGTCCACCTTAACATCCTCAATGCAGTCATAGCCGATACCGGCCTTACGACATTCCTCTGCCATGCCCTCGGCATTTCCCTTTCCCTTATAGCCGAAACGGTTGTTGCGGCCCGAGATGAGCCAGCGCGCACCAAACTGCTCGATGAGCATTTTGTGAATGAAATCGCGCCAGTCCATGTGCTGCATATGCTCGTCAAAATGGCCGAAGATGACCTCATCCACGCCGCCGAGCACTTTGATTTCCTCGCGGCGATAGGCATTGGCCGTCAGCAGCGGCACCTGACGCCCCAGCACTACGGAATCCGGATGTACGTCAAACGTGAACACTGCGCTTGTGCCGCCAATTTGCTTTGCGCGCTCAACCGCGCGCTCCATCAGTGCCTGATGGCCCAGATGGACGCCGTCAAAATAGCCCAGCGCAATCGCACGCGGCTTTTGATATTCCTGCATAGGGTTTCCCCCTCCCGAAACCTGCATATCAGCAGATCAACTCTTTATCTAAAATTCTTATAGACGAACAGGCCCAGCCCGCCCTTATCGA
>DXEF01000024.1 GCA_019115085.1 Candidatus Agathobaculum pullicola
TCGACACAGGTTAGAAAACCCTTTTCAATCAGCGCGGACATATCGCGGTAAAAGCCTTTTGCGTTTGATTTCTCATAAAGGCCATACAGCGCAGCCCATTTGCTTTGGTTCATCGTAAAACAAAGCGGGTCATTGTTTGGCTTTTGCTTTTCTGCATAAAGCTGCGCTTTGCAATACAAATAAAGCCGTTGCTGCTGGGCGGTGAGCGCCCGCCAAGCAACAGAAAGCAGCATGGACATATAAATATTTGCGCTGGTGTCATTGCTTGTGCCTGTCGATTCAAACGGTTTTTTCTGGTACGGCGTTTTTCGTTTTCTCATAAGCGCCGTCCTCCATTCCTAATTGCAGCTGCCCTTCTAAATTGCTATCGCCCTCAATTGCCGCTGCTGCTTTCAAGATTTCCGCTGCCCTATGACGAAGAGAACGCACACAACGAACCCGCTCGGCTTCGTTTTGCGGTAAATAGTACCCGCTCAAGTTATCGCTCAAAATGGGTATACCGCGCCGCCGTTCTATATGTATCTGCTGTCTGACTTCGCGTTCGCTTAGTCCAGTGATGGTTACTAAATCTCTCAGGTGCAGTGCGTTCTCCCTGCCTCGCAGCAAAAGTCTTGAAATCACGCCTCGCGCTATGGTAGAATCAATTTGGGAATAGTCATAGTTCAAATCTTTTCCCGCTTTTGCCCGCCCGGACGTTGTAGCGTTCAGACGGGCTTTTTCTTTTTGACTACTCATTCACTACCTCCGTTTGCTTTGAAACCCATGCTCGCAAACCATCTACGCTTATTAGTGTTCGATTGCCGAGCTTAAAGGATGGAAAATCGTCTTGATTGATTAGTCGATACACAACAGGGCGACTGACACCAAGCAAGCGGGCGCATTCGGCTGTCGATATAGCCATAGGTGAAAGCTCATTGTTTGTTGTTGCCATCCTCACCCTCCTGCATTTTTTCGGCGCGTCTCATCCAATAACGATTTTGCATGTCTCGCACCTTGTCCCGGTTTTTCTGTCGCCATTGCCGCATATATGCTCGGCGGGCGGCTACGGCTTTTTCATTTAATTGTTCTTTTTCGACCATTGTTTTGGCCTCCTTTCTGTGATGTTGTCTTTATTATACTCTTTACTTATTCTATAAAAATGATATAATAGCAATATAAAATAAATTAAGGCGGTGAAATATTATTTTGAATGATATTTTTGAGTATGATAAAAGAAAGGCTGACATCGGGTATCGCATTAAAAAAGAGCGCAAACTTCTTAAACTAACTCAATCAGAGCTGGCGGGAAGGGTATCAACGACTGAGGGAAACAATACTACGATTGGGCAATCAACCGTAGCGTCATGGGAAAAAGGAATAACTATTCCGCCGCTTGGGCGATTGATCATTCTTTCGCATATATTTGAATGTGATATAGCTTATTTGCTGGGAGATATTAAGTCGAGAAAATGGGAGCATACAGATATTAACCAATATACTGGACTAACGCATGATGCAATTGATGTGCTGCACAAGGTATATCAAAAGGGAGCGGCACAAATGTCTGCAATTTATTTAATTTCTGCGCTTATAGAAACAATTGATTTTCAAGTGGTATCGCAAGAGATAAATAAGATTACTGGCTTATCTGATTTGGCTATGCAGTCTAAAAATCTTGAGCAGTTGGTAGTTAATCCATGTTTTGAATATACAAAAGATGGTCGAGTTATTTTTCCGCTTAAAGAGACAAGGGACTTTAAGAAGGATCAAATTATAAAAATGTTAATTGAATCATTGCAAAAAGGAATTGATCTGGTTGTTGCGAATCAAATTTTTGCACTTTACAAAGACAAGATAATTAAAACCGCCCCTGGTGCTGCAAACACCAGAGACGGCTTAAAGGGGCAGTAAACTTGTCGGACTACTGCCCTTCCATTTTATCAATTTAAGGGAGGAACCGCAATGCCGAAAAAGAGTAATACCAGAGGTGCGCAGGGGGGCGGGACGATTCGCCAGCGCAAAGACGGGCGATGGGAAGCCCGCTACACTGTGGGACGCGACCCCGGAACAGGAAAGCAGATTCAGCGGTCAATATATGGTACTACCCAGCAGGAAGTTAGAAAAAAGCTAACTGCTGCGGTAACTGCATTGGATACAGGAGATTATTTTGAAGCGTCAAAAATGACATTGGCTCGATGGGTGGAGATATGGCTTCATGAATACACGGGAGATAAAAAATATCTCACAGTGAAGCATTACAAAGCACAATGCAATACGCATATTGTCCCAAGTCTTGGTGCTGTAAAGTTGGCAGAGCTGACCGCGCCGCAAATACAAAAGTTTTATAATGGTCTTTTGCGTGATGGATTAGCACCGAAAAGCGTTCGGAATATTCACGGCATTCTGACAAAGTGTTTATCTACGGCGGTAAGCGTTGGGTACATTCGAGATAACCCGGCAAATAGGGTCACGCTGCCGCGCGTCGAGAAAAAAGAAGTACATCCGCTTACAGATGAACAAGTCAAAGACTTTCTAAAGGTATCGGTTGGGGATGAACACGAAATCTTATTGAAAGTAATTTTGTTTACTGGTTTGCGGGAAGCTGAAGCGATTGGTTTAACATGGGACTGTATCGACTTTCAAGCGGGAACAATCAAGGTATCGCGCCAACTGCAAAGCCGCCCGCTTGCAGATGGGGGATATGCATTTGCCCCGCTGAAGAACGATAAGCCCCGAATGCTGAAGCCCGCTGCATTTGTAATGGATTTATTGAAACGTAGACACAGAGAGCAAGCAGCACAGCGCATAGCAGCCGGGGAATTATGGCATGCATGGAATACACCATCGGAACAAAAACAAGCGTTGGTTTTTACCACGGCAATCGGCAATCACTTGCGCCCTGCGACGGTATACAATCATTACAAAAAAATGGCGGCTCAGATTGGCGCGCCGGAAAGTCGTGTGCATGATCTACGGCACACATTTGCGGTTCTGTCTTTGCAAAATGGGGACGATATAAAAACAGTACAGGGCAATCTGGGACACGCCACAGCTGCATTTACATTGGATGTTTACGGTCATGTCAGCGAACGAATGAAAGAAGATAGTGCAGAACGGATGCAAGGGTACATAAAGGGTATTGTTGATCTGTAAAGGGTCAATATAAGGGTAGAAAAACAGGAAATAATGCTATATTGACATATTAAAGGCGCTAAAAACGGGGAAAAGCAAAGAAAAAAGCCTGAAATCATAATGATTTCAGGCTTTTCGTTGGCAGCCGAAGAAGGATTCGAACCCTCACAAACAGAGTCAGAGTCTGTCGTGCTACCATTACACAATTCGGCTGTATTTTCTTTTTTCATCCTTGCGACTTGTATATTATACTATGCCGATACGCGAGTGTCAAGTGCTTTTTTGCAAAAAATTATTTTTTTGAGTAAAGGAGAGGCCAACCTTTTCAGGCTGGCCTCGAACAGCTTTTTGGACGGCTCATTTCCGGGAAGAGGCGGTGGTGTTGGTGATTTCATATCGCCGGTTGCGCAGCCAGAGGATTGCGTCGGCAGTAACCATCAGGACGTTCAGCAAATAAAGAAACAGAACCGCATCAAAATGGTAGAGCAGTTTATTTGCGATGCCTGCCAGATAGCCCAGAATAAGCACCAGAAGGAAGAACAGGCTTTTTCCTTGGGTGGAGCGGGATTTCCAGGAGCGCACGATGGAAAAGGGCCATGCCGCCCCAAAGCACAGCAGCATCAGCGCTTCCAGGCCGCTCAATGTCGGTACACTCCTTTGATGGTGGTCTGATCGAGAATGTGTCCCTCCATCTGGCGGAACATCTCATGGAACCAGAAGCCGTTCTTCAGGTCTAGCAGGGTGTCCAGCGCATAGACATGCAGCTCGTAGGTATGAGGCTCATTGGGGGGAGCCATACCGCCGTAGCAGGCCGAGAGTTCAGGGCTCTGCTGTCCGCCCTGCATGCTCACCCAGCTGTTAAGACCCTGCACAAAATCCGCATTGGCCTGACTGTCGTTTTCCTCCAGCTTAGTGCGGGTGATGTTGGCTGCCACCCAGTGAATCCACGAAAAGCCGCCGCTGACAGGACAGGCGTCCTTATCCTCCAGAAAAAGCGCAAAGCTCTTGGTGCCCTCTGGGGCTTCGAGAATCTCCAGAGGCAGGGAGTAGGTGGGCACACCGTTTTCGTTATGATGCTCACCGTGTTTGCCAAAGCGATCCTCAATAACACCGTTTACAATACCATGACTGATTACCTTCATGGGAAAAACCTCCTTATGTTGTTTGACAGGATTATCATAACAGGGTTTTTCCGGAAGGTAAATTACCCACTTTTTTGTGGGTATCCGATTTTTTACAGCAGGCCGCGTTCCCGGAGTGGTTCTTCCATCCCGTGGCGCATCATGTAGTCGATGCCGATTTCCTGCATGATCTTCAGCGCTGCCAGAATCTGCTCTCCCTGAGGACGGGTCAGGTAATATTCTGTCTTGAGAGGATAGCCGCCGGATACTTCTTTATCGACAAAGCCGAAAGCAGTCAGCTCTTTGAGATGCTCGAGCAGCATTTTCTGTGTGATGCCTTCAATATCCCGTTCCAACTGGGCCAGCGTGGTTTTTCCAAAGCGCAGACGCCATAAAATAATAGGCTTCCACTTACCTTTGATCATGTCATGCACCAGTTCCAGCGGACAAGTGTAGGTTTCTCGCAGCTTCATGTAGTTTCCCTCCCTTGATTCTCATGCTGTTTGTCGTTTATGTTGAAGATTTTGCGCTGCCGGATTTAAAATGCCATCTGCGTAAGGGGGATTCTATCCTTTTCTGTGACGGGACGAATCGGGCGGCAAGGTGTGCCTGCTGCAACGACGCCGGCCGGAATGTCGCCAATGACCACACTGCCGGCCCCGATAACAGAGCCCTTTCCGATGGTCACGCCTCCGCAGGCCACAGCGTTGGCGCCGATCCATACATCCTCCTCCAAGCGGATGAGCTTGGAGGTGCCGATGCCCTCGGAACGCTGGCGGGCATCAATGGAGTGACCGGCGCAGCTGAGACACACGCCCGGGGCGATAAACGCGCCGGCTCCTATGTGGACAGGCGAGGTATCCAGAATGACGCAGTTATAGTTGATGACTGTAAGGCCATGGATATGGATGTTAAACCCATAGTCGCAGTGAAAGGTAGGCTCGATAAAGGTCAGAGGGTGGCAGGTACCAAACAACTCGGTCAAAATAGCCTGCCGTTCCTGCTTTTGGTCAGGAGCAGAGCGATTGTATTCCCAGCAAAGACGCTGCGCCTTTTCTTTCAGTTCCGGCGGGATAGCGCGGCTCTGCGCCGCATACCCCTCCGGGGATTGTAAAATATTGCGTATTTCCATGTTATTTTCTCTCTTTTGGTATGATAAGCCATAACCATAATGGGATAGCGGACAATTGTGGCCGCCACAGGTAAAACAAAAACCGACTTGTCAGTACAAGTCGGTTTTACTTGGTGGAGACGGTGAGGATCGAACTCATGACCTCCACACTGCCAGTGTGGCGCTCTCCCAGCTGAGCTACGCCCCCATCAAACTGTCTGTCAAAAGGTTCTGATGACAAAATATATTATACGCAGGTTTGGTACATATGTCAAGAAGAAAATCCAATATCCTGCAATATTCTGCGGAAATTTTTCAAGCAAACAGCAAAACACCCGTGCGTGGAGAGGGCACGGGTGTTTCGCGTTTGTAGGAAAGGGATGTTTATCAATATGATGGAAATTCCGGCAAAGCCGGAAAGGTTTGCAGAAAATCAGCGCTGGATACGGCCTGAGCCATCGCCGCCGGCCAGCTTCTCTACCTCGGCAACGGTTACCATGTTGTAGTCGCCTTCAATGGAGTGCTTGAGTGCGGAAGCGGCAACCGCAAACTCAACTGCTTCCTGTGTGTTTTTGCCGGTCAGCAGGGCGTAAATCAGACCGCCGCCGAAGGAATCGCCGCCGCCGACGCGGTCGATGATGTGCAGCTCATACTTCTTGGAGAAGCAGTACTCGTCGGACGCGACATCATACAGCATCGCGCTCCAACCGTTGTCGAATGCGGAGTGGGACTCGCGCAGGGTGATGGCAACCTTCTCAAAGCCGAACTTGTCCGCCAGCTGCTTGGCAACCGACTTGTAGCTCTCGCGGTTGATTTCGCCTGCGTAAATGTCGGTTGCCTCGGCTTCGATGCCGAATACGTCCTTGGCATCCTCCTCGTTGGAGATGCACACGTCCACATACTGGCACAGCTCGGTCATCGCCTCGCGCGCCTGCTCGCGGGTCCACAGCTTGCCGCGGTAGTTCAGGTCGCAGGAGATTTTCACACCGTGCGCCTTAGCAGCCTGGCAAGCCTGGCGGCAGATTTCTACCACATTCGGGCCAAGCGCCGGGGTGATGCCGGTGAAGTGGAACCAGTCCACGCCCTCAAAAATCTTGTTCCAGTCAAAGTCGGCGGTGGTTGCTTCCTGAATGGCGGAGTGTGCGCGGTCATAGATGCAGACCGAGCCGCGCTGGGACGCACCCTTCTCGTTGTAGTAGATGCCGACACGGTCACCGCCGCGGGTAATCATGCTGGTGTCCACGCCGTAGCGGCGCAGGGAGTTGACTGCCGCCTGACCGATTGCATGTTGCGGCAGCTTGGTGACGTAAGCCACGTCCAGACCGTAATTGGCCAGCGAAACGGCAACGTTGGCCTCGCCGCCGCCGAAGGTGAATTCCAGATGGTCAGCCTGCACAAAACGCTCATAGTTGTACGGCTGCAGACGAACCATCAGCTCGCCGAAAGTAACGATTTTCATGTTGTTTCCTCCGTAATTGTGTTGTGATTACTGCTTGCCGACCAGATGAACCGCAAAGCCGCAGATTTCATCGGACAGATAGATGGCATTTAGGGTGCCGTCTGCCTTGTATTTGGCAGTGGTATCGTTAAAGACAATACCGCGCGTCTCCAGCTCGGCCTTGGCCGCCGCAACATCCGGCGTGCCGATAGCAATGTGGCCGTTTTTGCCCATATACGGCTCCTTCATCAGCTCGATGTCTCCAGCGAAAAAGGAGCTGTTGCCTTCCTTGACCGAAAAACCGAACAGGGCCTGAAACAGTTCTGCGGCTTTTTGCGCCTCTTCCTTGTTTGCGGCGTTGATGCCAATGTGTGCAAGCGAATATTTAACCATTGCGCGCCTCTTTCACGATTTCGACCGACTTCTTGCACAGCTCGGTGATTTCGTCCCACTTGCCGTTGTCGATGAGGTCGGCGGTGACCATATACGAGCCGCCGCAGGCAGTGATGACCGGAATCTTCACATAGTCTGCGAGGTTTTTCAGTGAGATACCGCCGGTCGGCATTACTTTAAACATCGGGAACGGTGCGCTCATGGCCTTGATTTTGGCAATGCCGCCAGACTGCTCGGCGGGGAAGAACTTGAGCACTTCCAGACCGAACTTGTAGGCGGTGTGATAGTCGGTCGGGGTGGTGCAGCCGGGGAAGATCTGGATGCCGACCTTCTGGCAGTAAGCAACGATTTCGGGGTCCATGCCGGGGGTCACGATGAACTGCGCACCGGCGGCCATGGCCTCGTCGACCTGCACGGTGGTGAGCACTGTGCCTGCGCCGACCAGCATTTCCGGGAAATTCTCGCGCATAGCCTTGATGGCGATAGCCGCGCCTGCCGCACGGAAGGTAACCTCTGCTACCGGCACGCCGCCAGCAATCAGGGCCTTGGCCAGCGGGATTGCGTCACGCTCGGGATGGTTGAGCTTGATGACCGGCACAACGCCGATGGACTGAATTTTGTTTTCCATTTCATTCATTGCGTTCTTCCTCCGTGTTTCGTATCATGAAATGATGTTTCATAAAGTTGCTTGATGCTCTTATTATAAAACTTTACCGTCAGATTGCAAGAGTTTTTCACAAACAATCTGTGCAAAGTTTCCCTTGTTTTTTTGGTGAAAATACATTAAAATGGAACAAAGTTTTATAATGCGGAACGAAAGGAGCCTCGTTATGGCAGAATCCTCGTCTGTGCAGTCGCTCGACCGTGCGTTTGATTTACTGGAACTGCTGTGCAAGAGCAGGAATGGAATGAGCATCGGCGCGTTGTCGGCCGAGACCGGCCTGCATAAGAGCACGGTGCACCGTCTGCTGTCGAGCATGTGCACGCGCGGCTATGTGCAGCGCGATACAGCGACCAGTATTTATCGTGCCGGTATGCGTTTGTGCGAACTGAGCGGTTTTATCATGGACAATCTGGATGTGGTGGAGCGTGCGCGCTTGCCGATGGAGCGTCTGAGCCGGGAAACCGAGGAGACGGTGCATCTGGTGATGCAGGAGGAGAGAGACATCGTTTATATTCATAAGGTGGAAAGCGACCGCGGTGCGATTCGTATGTTTTCGCGCATCGGCATGCGCCGACCGCTGTATTGTACGGGGGTAGGCAAGGCGATCCTTGCCACATGGCCGGACAGCGAGGTGCATGCCCTCTGGCAGGAGAGCGACGTCAGGCCTTGGACGGCGCATACCATTGTGTCCGAGGACGCTTTTTTTCATGAACTGGAGCGGGTGCGTCGGCTGGGCTATGCGCTGGATGATGAAGAAAATGAACTGGGTGTGCGCTGCATTGCCGCCGCCATTCCGGACTATCGCGGCCGTGCATCCTATGCGGTTTCGGTTTCCGCGCCAATCAGCCGCATGTCGGATGAGCGCATCGGATTGCTGCGCGGCCCGCTGCTGGCGGCGTGTGACGAGATTGCGTCGGTCTTGGGCGGGAGCATGACCCGAATGTGACCAAGGCGTGGCCGGATGGGTTTTCCGGCATGGGAAGCAAGAACGGGAGTGAAGCAATGGCAGTGACATTGTCGGAGATCGCCGCGTTGGCAGGTGTTTCGCGCGGTACGGTAGACCGTGCGCTCAATGACCGCGGACGGGTGGACCCCAAGGTGGCCGCGCGGGTACGGCGTATTGCGATGGAAATGGGATATCGGCCCAACCGAGCGGGCAGGCTGCTGGCATTGGCCAAGCACCCCATTAAAATCGGTGTGATTGTGCAGTCAGTGGAAACCATGTTTATGAATATGGTGTATGAGGAAGCCAGACGTGCCTGCGCGCGCCTGACAAGCGAGGGCGCGGAGATATTGCTGCGCCCGTTAGAGGGGGTAAATGCTTCACGCCAACTCGATGTAATTGACGAGCTGGTCGCGCAAGGTGTAAACGGCCTTGCGGTAACGCCGGTTGAGGATGACGCGGTGCGCGCACGCCTGCGGTCGCTGTCCGGTGAGATACCGGTGATTACGTTTAATACGGATTTGTCGGAATCCGGCCGTTTATGCTATGTCGGATCGGATAATTATGCCTGCGGGCGCGCCTGTGCGGGTCTGATGGATCTGCTGCTTGCCGGGGACGGCGAGGTGCTGGTGGTGGCGGGACACGAAAACAACCTGTCGCACCGGCAGCGGGTGGAAGGCTTTTGCGACGAAGTCGCGGCGCACTTTCCCGGTTTGAAGCTGTTGCCGCCCGAAACCTGTGGAGACGATCAGCAGCTTGCCCATGATATTGTATGCCGAACCGTGCAGGAGCATCCGCAATTGCGCGGCATATATGTTTCAGTCAACGGACAGATTGGCGCATGCGATGCGCTGCGTGAGTTGGGGTTACAGGGAAAGGTGCATTTGATTTGCCATGACCTATCCGAAGCCAATGCGGAAAACATCCGTGCGGGGCTGATTGACTTTTTGATTGATCAGGATGCCCATTTGCAGGGCGTGCGGCCGATAGAGCTGCTGCTCGACTATCTGTTGGTGGGTGAAAAACCGGAAAGTGAGCGCATTTTGGCGCGGATTGATATTCGCAACCGGTACAATGTATAAGCACGGCAGCGAAGGAGGAATCGTGTATGATGGAGCGGGTACAGCTGCCGCACGGTGTTTTGACCCATTTTGGCGTGGCTACGGGAGAGAAAAAGCCAGCGCTGGTGATCTGTCCGGGCGGTGGCTACGAATTTTGCTCGATTCGTGAGGGCGCGCCGGTTGCGAGAGCGTTTGCGCGGGACGGCATCGAGTCGTTTGTGTTGGAATATGACTGCACGGATGTGCCGCTGGGCAGGCAGCCGGTGCGCACGTTGTCCGCAGCGGTTGCATGGGTGCGGGAGAATGCCGCGCGCTTCGGGATAGATGCAAACCGTATCGCAGTCGGCGGTTTTTCTGCGGGTGCGCATCTGGCGGGCACGCTGGCGGCCGTTTGGAACAAGCCGGAGTGGTTTGACGCAGGCGCAGATCTTGCGCTGCACCGACCGTATGCGGCGGTGCTGGGATATCCGGTCGTAACCGCGGGTGAATATGCCCACCGCGGCAGCTTTGTACGCCTGGCAGGGGAGGATGCTGTGAGACAGCAGGCGTTTTCGCTGGAAAAGCTGGTGGATGCGGGTACGCCGCCGGTGTTTTTGTGGCATACGCTAACCGACGCGACCGTGCCGGTCGAAAACGCGCTGCTGCTGGAAGCAGCCCTGCGCAAAGCAGGCGTGCCGCATGAGGTGCATCTGTTTCCGCATGGGGTGCACGGACTGGCGCTGGCGGATTTTGAAACCTATGACCCAGCGCGCGGTCGCCGCCCGGACCGGCATTTGGCCCGCTGGCAGGCATTGTGCGCGGAGTGGCTGAAGGAGTTATGACCATGGAAATACGACACACGCAGATGTCGGACCTGCCAGTGCTGCTTGAGATTTTTGCGGGTGCGCGTCGTTTTATGGCGGAAAACGGCAATCCGAACCAGTGGGGTGACCATACGCCCACACAACAGACGCTGGAGGAGGACATCGCGGCGGGGCGCAGCTATGTCTGCATACAGGATGGACATATTACAGCGACGTTTTTTCTCTCCACAGCGGGTGAGCCAACCTATCGGGTGATTCGAGAGGGAGCATGGCTGGACGACGCGCCTTACGGTGTGGTGCACCGTATCGCGGCAGCCGAGCAGGGACACGGCGCGGCGGCGTACTGTTTGGAGTGGTGCCTGGAGCAGTGCGGCAACATCCGCATTGACACACACCGGGACAACAAACCGATGCAGCGGCTGCTTCAGCGGCTGGGCTACACCTACTGCGGACGGATTGATTTGGACAACGGACGCGGCGAACGGCTAGCATTTCAAAAACGGCTGAAAAAGGCCTAACAATAAACCATCTCGAAAAGAGATGGTTTTCTTTTTGATAAAATAAAATGAAAGATTGACTTTAATAAAATTAAAGTATATACTGAAGATAGCGAAAGGAGGTGGGTGCATGGCAATTGAGGTAATCCCCGGCTGGATGGCGCAGCTGGAGGAAGAGGACGTGGCGTTTATCAAGCGGTTTGTGCTTGCGTCCGGGTCACTCAAGCAGATGGCGGGTGAATACGGCGTGACTTACCCGACCGTGCGCCTGCGGCTTGACCGGCTGATTCAGAAAATTGAGCTGGGCGAGCGGGAGGATGAGGACCCATATGTCGCGCTCATCAAGCGGCTGGCGGTGAATGACAAACTGGATTTTGATACCGCGAAGATTCTGATTCACGAATATAAAAAGCGCCGCGCGGACGGCGCGGCGAATGGATAGAGAGGTGCGTGTGTATGGCAAAACTCAATACGATGGCAATTGTGGTGACCGCAATCAATCTATGTCTGTGGCTTGCGATTCTGGTGGGGCTCATCGCTTTTCAGGTATGGTTGTCACGCCGCAAGGCGTGGTGGCCAGGGCTTGTGATACCAGTGTGTACGCTGCCGGGCGTGCTGCTCGTGCTGCCGAATGTATTGCTCAACGCGCTGTCGCAGGCGGAAAACGCGGGACAGGTGTTGTTGGCGGTGCTGGGTTCGGCGCTCTGCCTGCTGCCGACCGCTGTGCTGCTGATCGTCTATTTTCTGTGCCGTCGCGGCCAAAAACGCAAAAAGCAGCTTGATAAGATGAACATACAGGATCTATAAGGAGGAAAAGGCAACATGGTACTTCCGTTTCGTATTTTGATGGTGGTGTTGCTGCTCGCAGCGGTTATCGCCCTACAAGTGTTTTTGTCACGTCGCAAGGCGTGGTGGCCGGGATTGGTGCTCCCTGCGATAGAAGTGGCTTATTCCATTTTTGCAATTGTTTCTGCCATTGTCGGATATTATGAGGTATACGGCAAGGGCGTGCCTGTGACTGCTTCGCTCATCCGTGACACATTTTTAGCGTTTGTGCAGTGTAACATTCTGACGCTGGTGCTGCTGGCAGTTTATTTTGTCTGCCGTCACGGACAAAAACGAAAAAAGCAACTTGATAAGATGAACATACAGGATTTATAAGGAAAACAAAACCGCCGTTTCGGACAGACGCATCCAAACGGCGGTAATTTTTTATGCTTCGGGCAACGCTCTGCGGCGTGCGGGGGACAGATAGCCGCCGACAGCGGCAATCATTTCTCTGGAAGCGACAACTTTATCGGCAAGCGTTACAATCCATGCAATGCGCGTACGCGGCATGGCTGCAAGAGGAAACATGTGCCGCGCGATGGCATCGCACTCTTCGGCCGAAAGGCCGAACATACATCTGGCGCGCTCTGCCGCAATATGTCCATGTACAAAGGCGTGCATGCGCATGATGCGCTGCAAACCGGAATATCGATGCAGGTAGCGACGGAATAAATCTCCGCGCCAGTCATAGCCGAAAAAATCATGCAGCAGCGCTGCACGGACAACAGAAGCGGTCTCATCCTCGGACAGACGCATCCGACGGGCAATGGCATAGGCCGCCTCCGCTACGGCAACCGAGTGGTCATATACCGAATTTTCGGCGCCGTGATGTTCAAACAAACGCAGCTGCTGAAAGCGTGGATGCTCCAGAATATGCCCCACGAGCTGCTGAATCTCGCTGTCCAATGGACTCACCCCTTTCGTTCATTTCTGTCTCTATTATATGCCGCAGGCTGCACAAAAACAATGGGCAAATTGTTACATTATTGTGACATTTTACTTGTACGGTTCGAGCAGCCGTCGGGTGACATGCCGATGCAGTACGATTGCGGCGGCAAGGCCGACAGCTTCAGCCAGCAGAAAAGCAAACCAGACGGCGGTAAGGCTCAGTCGGGAGAGCAGCACCGCCGCGGGCAAAATGACAATGAGCTGGCGTATCAGCGCGACCCAGAGCGATTCACTGCCGCGTCCCAGCCCCTGCATGCAGCCCGACAGAATGACCGACGCGCCCGCAAAGCAAAACGAGAGGGAGATGATGCGGATGGCGGGCACACCGATGGAAAGCATGGCATCCGATGCCTCGAACAGACGCAGCAGCGGCACGGGTATCAGCTCAAACAGCACGGTACCCGCGGCCATGATGCCGACAGCGAGATACAGCGCATAGCGCGTGATGCGCTCGATGCGGCGGCGTTTTTTCGCGCCGAAATTGTAGCCAACCATCGGAATAAGCGCGTTGTTGAGGCCATAAATCGGCATGAACAGAAAGTTTTGCAGCTTGTAATACACGCCGTAAAAGCTAACGGCGGTTTGGGAAAACGGCATTAGGATACGGTTCAGGCCGACGGTCAGAATGCTCAGCAGTGACTGCTGCACCGCTGCGGGCAGGCCGATTCGCACGATTTCGCCAAGGATACCGCCGTTCGGCCGGAAACCGCGCACATGTAGGCGGACATCGTGGTTGAAGCGCACGTTGATGAAAAAGCCGATGCCCATGGCGATGATTTGGGACAGTACAGTGGCAAGCGCCGCGCCTGTCGTGCCGAGGGCGGGAAAACCCAGCAGGCCAAAAATCATAATTGGGTCGAGGATGCAGTTGAGCACGGCGCCGATGAGCTGCGTGACCATGTGATAGACCGTGTTGCCGGTCGCCTGCATCAGCCGCTCGGCTACGAACAGCAGAAACACGCCGCACGAGGCAACCGTGACCACCGTCACATAGCTGCTACCCATGTCGATGACAGCGGGTACGTCGGTGAACAGCGTGATAAAACCGCGTCCGAACAGCAGGCCGAGCACGGCAAACACCAGCCAGAAGCACACGGACAGGAATACGCCGTTAACGGCGACCGCATTGGCTTCCTCCTGCTTTTTCTGTCCCAGCCGCCGCGACAGCAGCGCGTTGACGCCCACGCCTGTGCCGGTCGCGACCGCAATCATCAAAAGCTGCACCGGAAAGGCGAGGGAGACAGCGGTCAGCGCGTCCTCGCTGATACGTGCGACGAACGCACTGTCGACAATGTTATAGAGAGCCTGCACCAGCATGGACAGCATAATGGGGAAGGACATCGTGATAATCAGCCGCCCTTCCGGCATGGTGCCCATCTTGTTTTCCGACGCCATCAAATCACCTCGATTCTGTTTCTATCATACCAGAAAACGCGCAAACACAAAAGACCTGCCTTGGCAGGTCTTTTTCACTTGTGTTATAGTGCAACCGGTGTGTCCAGCACCATCTGCCGGTAGGACAGCTCCTCAAACCCCAGCATGCGATAGAGCGCCGCGGCGCGGGGGTTGTTTTCGGTCACTTCCAGCCGGTAGCGGGCGGCGGTGTTGTATTTTTCATGTACCGCGGCAATTATTTTGCTGCCCACGCCTTTGCCGCGCAGCGTCTCGTCCACCATCAGCTCCTCCAGCCAGACACACAGACCGCCCGCCTCGTTCGACCACGTCAGCGCCAGCAGGCAGTAGGCCACCGGTCGACCGTCTTCCTCGGCAATCAGGCAGTCGGCATACGGACTGCCGTGCAGCAGCAGCTCAAAGGTGCGTTCCGCGTTCTGCGCGGGAATTTCGTGGCAGACGGCAGGCGAGTGGTAAAACGCATGCACGCTGCGGATAAAGTAATCGCGGTCGCTCGGTTGTATCGACCGGATAAGCATAGTAAAACCTCCTGTTCCCGCAAAAAGCACTGTAAAACGGTGTGAATCCATGGTGTAGGAAGGACACGTTCCGTTCAGCTT
This sequence comes from Candidatus Agathobaculum pullicola, assembly GCA_019115085.1. GTDB lineage: Bacteria > Bacillota > Clostridia > Oscillospirales > Butyricicoccaceae > Agathobaculum > Agathobaculum pullicola. The sequence continues at coordinate 14,931 of DXEF01000024.1, forward strand.
ATCCTACAAAGTGCAGCAGGGTTTCCACGTCCTTGCGCTTGGGGCAAATCGGCTGCTCTGCCGGATGACCAATGGCAATCAGCGCAGCGACCGTTTGCTCCTCGGGCAGCGCCAGCACACTGCGTACCTTGTTTTCGTCAAAAATACCCATGATGACCGTGCCCAGCCCCAACGCATGGGCCGCCAGACAGAAGGTTTGCGCAGCAACGCCCGTGTCAAACGATTGCCAGTGTGTGCCCTGTGCAGTGGAAAACGAGCCGTCTCGCTCATAACCCGAACGGCCGGTCAGCGCGGTCAGAACAACCAGTGCCGGGGCGTGCGATGTCGTTTTCTGGTTGAATGTAAAATCCATCATACATTCATCTGCCAGTCGCTGCTTTTTCTGGGGATCTGTGACCACGGTATAGCGTGCGATTTGTGTGTTCTTCCAGCTCGGCGCATATGCCGCCGCTGCGACGATCTGCTCTATCAGCGCTCGCTCAATTGGTTGTTCAGTGAATTTGCGGACGCTGCGGCGCGTTTTGATACATTCCAATGCTTCCATATGCGTTAACTCCCTTTGCAATTTGAATGGTTTCATTGTAGCAAAAGCGCACCATATATGCAACCAAATATCACAAAAATACGACCTAGTTAAGCAGTTAATTCATGCGGTCTTCCAGCACTTTGATGAAATACCGACGGGTACGTGGGCCGTCAAATTCACAGAAGTAGACGCCTTGCCATGTGCCGAGCAGCGGACGGCCGTCCTCAATCAGCACGGTCTGGCTGGCGCCGACGCAGCTTGCCCTCAGGTGCGCGGCCGAGTTGCCCTCCGCGTGGAGGAACTGCGGACGATCGGGGAATGCCGCTGCCCAGCCGAGCAGCAGGTCGTGCTGCACGTCCGGGTCGGCGTTTTCGTTTATGGTGATGCCGGCGGTCGTATGCGGGCAGTAGATGACCGCAAGGCCGCTCTGCACGCCGCTGTCGCCAATGACTTCCCGCAGGCTGGCGGTTACGTTACACATGCCCTCGCGGTCGGTGTGCAGGGTAAATTCCTTGGCTTTCATGCTCATTCACTCCTGTTTTCATGCAGATAGGTCGATTCCAGGTCGGATAGATGCAGCTTGACCGCAAGCGGATATTTCTCATACGCATGCGCCAGTGCAAAGCTGCCACCGCGCACCGAATCGTCAAACCCGCCCATGTGCCAGCGCACCGCCATAGCCTCTTCGGTTTTCAGGCGCAGGAAACGCTCGATGAGATACACCGATTTTTCACCGTGGCCATAGGGGAACTGGTCGTCGATGGCATAAACCGGCACCTTTTCCCATTCGCCGTGGTCGTTCTTGCGGTTGCGCAGCTCGGTTTTGTAAAAGCCCGCTTTGCACAGGTCGTGCAGGAGCGAAACAAGCGTAAAGCTCTCCAGATTGTCGGTTTCCGGATTGTAATGCTTGGAAATCAGCACGTTATAGACGTTGAGTGAGTGGTCGAGCAGACCGCCTTCGTAGGCCGCATGGAAGCGTGTGGACGCAGGCGCGGTGAAAAAGTCGGTCGACTCCATCCACGCGAGCAGCTTATCCGCGCCCGGTCGGTGGATATTTTTTTGATAGGTTTCGATAAACAGTTCTTTATTGGTCATTTTGTTCCTCCATTCGGGCGCAGGTGTGTGCCAACAGCGCCTGCCGCGTGTTGTCCAGTGTGCCGTCCACCACGGCGTCGAGCAGGCTGTGCAGCATTGCACCGACTGCGGGGCCGCGCAGGCCGAGCGCGGTCATATCGTTTCCGTTTACCGCCAGCTGCCGCAGCGACAGACAGGCGTCCTGCGCGAGCGCGGTATTCATCCGCCGCTCGGTTTCCCATAGCGCCGCGACGTTTTCCGGGTGTGTCCCCTGTCCGACCGCATCGCCCTTCTTAATTGCCAGCAGGTCGCGGAAACGAGCCTGACCGATTTGTACCAGACGGCGGCGCACCAGCTTGTCACTGTCGCCCAGCGGGCGGTCGTGCTGCTCGACCAGCAGCAGGATACGTGTCGTTTGCTCACTGGAAAAGCGCAGACGGCGCATAAGCGATGCCGCGATATCGCGGCTGACCCTTGGGTGGCCGTAAAAATGGCCGACGCCGTTTTCATCCACGGTTTTGCAGGCGGGCTTGCCGCAGTCGTGCAGCAGCATTGCCCAACGCAAACAGGGTTCGGCGGGCACCTGCCCGACCGCGCGGGCGCTGTGCTCCCAGACGTCATATAGGTGATAGGGGTTTTGTTGTGCGCAGCCCACCATAGGGGAAAACTCGGGCAGCACTGCGGTCAAAATGTCGGGAAAATCCCGCAGTGCGTGTATCACAAACCGGCCGCACAGCATGCCGGTCAGCTCTTCGCGGATGCGCTCGGCTGCAACACAGGCCAATTGCCCGACCTGCCGCCGCATGGCAGCCGCGGTTTGCGTCTCCACCGCAAAGCCCAGCTGCGACGCAAAGCGTACGCCGCGCAGGATGCGCAGCGCGTCCTCCTGAAAGCGGGCATCCGGATCGCCCACCGCGCGCAGTACGCCGCTCTGTAAATCGTCCCGCCCGCCAAACGGGTCGCACAGGCCGCGCTTCGGGTGCCATGCCATCGCGCCGACGGTGAAATCCCGCCGCGCAAGGTCGGCAGTCACGTCGGGCACAAAGCGCACCCCGTCCGGATGCCGTCCGTCCGAATAGCTGCCGTCCGCGCGAAAGGTGGTGATTTCCAGCGGCCCTGCATCGGTCAGTATGGTCAGCGTGCCGTGCTTTAGACCGGTTTCGAGCACCCGCTCGCCTGCGAATACTGCCTGCATTTGGGCAGGTTTGGCGGCGGTACATAAATCCCAGTCGTGCGGCGCCGCGCCGCGCAGACTGTCGCGCACGCAGCCGCCAACCGCCCATGTCTCATATCCTGCATTCTCCAGCTGCGCGATGGCGCGCGCAGCATGCGCAGGCAGGGAGATCACGAGCCGCCCCTTTTCTGTCGCAGCTTATAGGAGGTGCCGTCCGGGTTGAGAACCACCGTGTTATCCAGCTGCGCTTTGAGACTTTGGCGGAAGCCCGCGACATATTCCGCGCGCAGTGCCTGCTGCTCGGCTTTTTCCGCCTCCGTCAGTCCTTCGGCTTTGGCTTTTTTGGCAAGCGCGTTGATGCGCGCGATTTTCTCATCGGTCATAACCGTATTCCTCCGTCAGATTTGAATATGCCTTTATTATAGCAAACGGCGTGCGCAAAGTCGAGCAAAGGATGTGCATGCTTGACCGGCTTTTCCTGGCGTGATACAATATCCTTGTATCAAAAATCCCTGCAAAGGAGTTTTATAGATGAAGATTGAAACCAAATGCCTGCATGAAGGCTACAAGCCTGAAAACGGCGGTCCGGGCGTGATGCCCATTGTCCAGTCTACTACCTATCGCTTCGACTCGACCGCACACATTGCGGGCCTGTTCGATATGCCGACCGAGTTTATGTACTCGCGTTTTGCCAACCCGACCTGCGACGCGGTGGAGAAGAAAATCGCCTCGCTGGAAGGCGGCGCGGCTGCAATGCTGACCTCGTCCGGTCAGGCGGCCAGCCTGCTGTCCATCCTCAATATTTGCTCCGCGGGCGACAGCTTTATCGCGGTTTCCACCATCTACGGCGGCACGATTAACCTGTTTGGCGTAACGCTCAAAAAATTCGGCATCGAGTGCATCTGGGCGGACGCGGAAGCCTCTGAGGAGGAGATTCAGAAGCTATTCAAGGATAATACCAAGGCGGTGTTTGGTGAAACGCTGGCAAATCCGGCGCTGACCGTACTTGATATTGAAAAATGGGCGAACATAGCGCACAAAAACAATGTGCCGCTGATTGTGGACAATACGTTTGCCACCCCAATTCTGTGCCGCCCGATTGAGTGGGGCGCGGATATCGTCATCCATTCCACCACCAAGTACATGGACGGACACGCTGTGCAGGGCGGCGGCGTAATTGTGGACAGCGGCAAGTTCGACTGGGCGGCTTCGGGCAAGTTTCCGGATTTTACCGAGCCGGATGAAAGCTACCACGGCGTTGTTTATACCCGCGATTTCGGCAATGTGGCCTATATCATCAAGGCGCGTATGCAGCTCATGCGCGATTTTGGCTGCTATCCGGCGGCGCACTCCGCATTCCTGCTCAATCTGGGTCTGGAGACGCTGCCCGTGCGCATGAAGCAGTACTGCGAGAACGCGCTGACGGTCGCAAAGCATCTGGAAAAGTCGGATAAGGTTCTCTCGGTTCGTTATCCTGCGCTGCGGGGCAACGAGCATTACGAGCGCGCACAGAAGTATCTGCCGCTCGGTACCTCGGGCGTGATGAGCATCGACATCAAGGGCGGTCGTACGCCCGCGATGCAGTTCATGGACAGCGTAAAGCTCGCCTGCAACGAGGTGCATGTTGCGGATATCCGCACTTGTGTGTTGCATCCGGCCTCGGAAACTCATCGCCAGCTGACCGACGAGCAGTTGGTCGCCGCGGGTATCGAGCCAGGTCTGGTGCGTCTGTCTGTCGGTCTGGAGAACGTCGAGGATATCATCGCCGACGTTGATCAGGCGCTAGCGCAATTGGACTGAGCGCAAGCGTTCGGATATTAGGATACACAAAAAGCAGGTCGCGTTTTGCGGCCTGTTTTTTTTATGGCAGCGCATCCTTCTGAAAACCTTAGCGGCTCAAGCGCGCACGAAGATAGGGATAGTGGGAAAATTCATAGACATTTACTCGAATATATGATATACTGGCGCTGCTGGATAGATTCTGGCTAGCGATAAAAAACTGAGCGAATTAATGATAATTTATATCAAATAAAAAAACATATTAAATTTCATAAAATACTATTGACAATTTCGCGGAACAATACTATACTAAAGATGTTCCAATTAGAGAAAGGAAGGAACGGCTTGAGAATCACACATGAAGCGGATTATGCAATTCGCGTGACCTATTGCCTGGCGATGGCAGGGGATAAGCAGTGTGCGAAAGATGTGGCAGAGTCGGCGGGTGTAACGCTGCGCTTTGCGCTTAAGATTTTGCGCAAGTTGACCCAGTCCGGTATCACCAAGTCCTATAAGGGCGTGGCAGGCGGGTACGAACTCAATCGGCAGCCTTCTGAAATCTCTCTTGGTGAGATCATTGAATGTATTGATGGGCCGATTGCAATCAACCATTGCTTGGCTAATGAATTTCAATGTACCCGTGTAGGCAACCGGAAGGAATGCGATTTTCATCGTGTGTTCTCCGAGATTAATCGGTCTCTGCGAGAACAGCTTTGTTCCATTACGATGGATCGTTTTCTTCCGTCCCCAAAATAAAATCATTAAAAAGGATATTAGGAGGAAAAAATCATGAAGAAGTTTGTTTGTACCGTATGTGGTTATGTTTGCGAAGGCGAAGCAGCTCCGGCTGAGTGCCCGGTTTGCCATGCTCCGGCTGAGAAGTTCAAGGAGCAGTCCGGTGAGAAGACCTGGGCGGCTGAGCACGTTGTTGGCGTAGCACAGGGCGCTCCGGAAGACATCATGAAGGATCTGCGTGCAAACTTCGAGGGCGAGTGCACTGAGGTTGGCATGTATCTGGCAATGGCTCGCGTTGCACACCGCGAGGGCTATCCGGAAATCGGCCTGTACTGGGAGAAGGCTGCTTACGAGGAAGCAGAGCATGCCTCTAAGTTTGCGGAACTGCTGGGCGAAGTCGTAACCGACTCCACCAAGAAGAACCTCGAGATGCGTGTTGAGGCTGAGAACGGCGCTACCGCTGGCAAGTTCGATCTGGCTAAGCGTGCAAAGGCTGCGAACCTCGATGCAATCCATGATACTGTACATGAGATGGCTCGCGACGAGGCCCGTCACGGCAAGGCTTTCGAGGGCCTGCTGCAGCGCTACTTCGGCTAAGGAAGCTATCAGGAGGGAACCGGATTCGGTTCCCTCTTTTTATGCGAATGGTGCAAAAAGCGGTCTGTTGCAGACCGCTTTTTTGTTTTATCCGAATAATACCGAACCAATCGACACAAGCAGTGCAGTCAGCAGACCAGCCACACCAATGGCAAGACCGCTCATTGCACCTTCGGTTTCGCCCAGTTCAATGGCACGCGAAGTGCCGACCGCATGGGCAGCGGTACCGATGGATAGGCCCATTTGTACAGCGTTGCGCACACCGATACACTTGAGAAAGGTAGGTAACAGGATGGCGCCCACGATACCGGTGAATACCACGGCAATCGCGGTGATTGGCGCCAAACCACCCAGCATTTCGGATAGAGCCACGCCAATCGGCGTGGTGACCGATTTGGGAACCAGCGAACGGGTTGTCGCGTCGGACAGACCGAACAGACGGCAGAACAACAGCACGCTCACGATGGATGTCAGCGAACCGACTAAAGCACCGGCAAGGATGGGAACCAGGTTCTTTTTCAGAACATCCAGCTTGCGGTAAATCGGCACGGCGAGCGCCACGGTCGCCGGGGTCAGGAAAAAGGAGATAAGTTGGCCGGCGTTCTCGTAGGTCTGGTAGGTGGTGCCGGTCACGACCAGCAGCGCCCCCACCAGTATGGCGGAAATCAGCAGCGGATTGCACAGCGGTGAGCCGGTTTTCTGCTGGATTTTAACGCCCAGCGCATAGCAGCCGATGGATAATGCCATCCAGAAGGTGGAGGAGGAAAACAGATCAGTCATGGTCAAACGCCTCCTCGCCCTCACGGTGCTGCAAACGGAACACGATGTGTACGGTGAGCGCAGTGGCCGCGGCAGTGCACAGCGTGGTCAACACGCACACCGCAAGCATCGCCAAAATTTCGCTCTTGATCTGCGCGAAAATTTCCAGCACACCCAAACAGGCGGGCAGGAAGAAAAACGCCATGTTTTGCAGCAGAAAATCCGCGGAATGCTCGACATGGTCCATACGGACCGGGCCGAAAATCAATAGCAGAAGCAGCAGTGTCAGGCCAAGCACATTGCCGGGCAGCGCGCCGTGCAGCAGGATGGATAGCGCGTCGCCTGCGACGCAGCAGGCGATTAGAACGCCCAGTTGCCGAATGTAGTTCAAGGGGTTTCGTCTTCTTTCTCGGTTTCGTAGTCTGCGGTCATGGCGCCCAGCAGGGTCTGGTAGATCGCCTCCGCGTTGGTTTTGAAGGTGCGCTCAAGCATCGCGGCCTGTCCGCGGCTGACCACATCCATCTCAATAGCGAACACCTGCTCCATTTCCATGCGAATGGTCAGGTCGTTTACGGCGCGCTCGGTCACCGTTGTATGAATCGCGGCATCCCGGCGGATTTGACGCACGACACGCAGCGCCGAGCGCTGTGCGGCTTCGCGCACCGGATAGGGAAGCTGCTTTTCAAACACGCGGATGGCCTCACGGCCCTTGTCAGTAATGTGGTAGGCGGGTTCCCCGTCGCCGGGAACTTCTTCGATGTGGCCGGTCGGCACCATCTCGTAGAAGGCTTCACTTAGCTCAAAATAGCCGAAGCCCTCGTCGCACCAGGTCGTCAGGTCCACGACCGTGCTGAAGCTGACCGGAAAGGGCAGCAGATCCATGGCAAACAGAATGAGAAATTTGATGTCCTCTTTGGAATGGATAAAGCCGTGACGGACCATAATGCGCAAGCCTCCTCTGTTGACAAAATCGCTTAAAGTAGTATACCCCAAAAAGCTGGAAAATGCAATCGGCTGAGCGGACAAGGATGCGGGTGCTCAAACGGTTTGTGTTTGTTTGTTTTTGACGGAAAAGCGCACAAAGAACAGACGAACGCATGTACGATTTTTTGGCGATGCAAACGATAAAAATCGGTTGAACAACAAAGGCACGCGCGGTATAATGAAAAAATGGAAACTATCGCAACGGGAGAGAAATACTATGCCGGAAGTTGTTTTGCGCGTCGCTGCGGAGAGCGATGCGGCCGATATGCTGGCGCTGTACGCGCCGTATGTTCTCCAGACCACGGTATCGAGCGAGTACACGCCGCCGTCGCTGGAGGAGTTTGTCGGACGCATGCGTACCTATGGCGAACGCCTGCCGTGGCTGGTCTGTACGGTGGATGGGGCAGTAGTCGGCTATGGCTACGCTTCGCCGCACCGTACCCGCGCGGCGTATCAGTGGTCGGTCGAGACGTCCATCTATGTCGCGCAGGAATGGCATCGGCACGGTATTGCAGGCGCAATTTACGCGGCGCTGTTTGAGCTGCTGACCATGCAGGGATACTATAACATCTATGTCGGCATCACCTCTCCCAACGAGCGGTCGATGAAGTTCCATAAGGCAATGGGCTTTATCATCTCGGGCGCGTATCAGGAGAGTATGTACAAGTTCGGTCAGTGGCGGGATGTGCTGTGGATGGGGAAAAGCCTGCGTCCGCATGAGGGAGAGCCGCAGCCGACCGTCCCGTTCCCCGACATCCAGGACAGCCCGCTGGTTGCCCGTGCGCTGCGGCAGGCGGAGCAGCGGATTCATCTATAAAACGCAAAGGAGGCCGGGCGCATGGCGGACAAACTGCATCAAAACCATCGGGAGCGTGTGCTGGAGAAGTTCCGCCGCTTTGGGCTGGATGTGTTCAGCGACCACGAGGTGCTCGAACTTTTGCTGTTTTTCGCCATTCCGCGTGTGGACACCAACCCGACCGCACACCGGCTGCTGGCGCGTTTCGGTTCGTTGCACGCGGTGCTCGAAGCGCCGGTCGAACAGCTTTGTGAGGTACAGGGCATCGGGCCGCGCTCGGCCGACCTGCTCAAGCTGTCGTTTGCGCTGTGCGCGCGGTATCAGCAGGATGTGGCCAAGAGCGAGCGGCACAGCGATAAGCTCAACAGCTATGAAAAAATCGGAGAGTATTTCATGCCACAGTTTGCGGGCGAACAGGATGAGGTGCTGCTCGCCGCCTATCTGGACGGAGCGGGCCGCGTCATCAAATGTGAAGAGGTTGCCCGCGGTGGACACGCGCATGTGCCGGTGGACGCGTACAAAATTGCAAGCAGCGCACTGATTTGTCGTGCGGCAGGTGTTGCGGTCGCACATAATCACCCGAACGGGACGGCTACACCGTCCGAAGCGGATATGCTTGCCACGCGTCGGCTTGAGCAGACCCTGTCGGGATTGGGATTGCAGTTGGTTGATCACTGCGTGGTCGCCCGCGGAAAATACATATCCATTTGCAGGCTGCGTGCCGGTCAGATGGGGCAGAGGAGGTAGGATATGCCGGATTTTCAAATTGTCAGCAACTATAAGATGGCGGGCGATCAGCCGCAAGCGGTCGCAAAGCTGGTTGAGGGGATCAACAACGGCCTGACCGAGCAAACCTTGATGGGTGTAACCGGCTCGGGCAAGACCTTCACCATGGCCAATATTATCGAGCAGACCCAGCGGCCGACGCTGGTGCTCGCGCATAACAAAACGCTCGCCGCGCAGCTCTGCACCGAGCTGCGGGAGTTTTTTCCGAATAACGCGGTCGAGTATTTTGTTTCGTACTATGACTACTATCAGCCCGAGGCATATATCGCCTCGACCGACACCTATATCGAAAAGGATTCGGCCATCAACGATGAAATCGACCGCCTGCGTCACTCCGCGACCTCGGCGCTTTCCGAGCGGCGGGACGTGATTATTGTCTCGTCGGTGTCGTGCATCTACTCGCTGGGCGACCCGATCGACTATAAAAAGATGGTCATTTCGCTGCGCCCCGGCATGGAAATCAGCCGCGAGACGCTCATCCACCGGCTCATTGATATCCAGTACGAGCGCAACGATATCGCTTTCGAGCGTAACCGCTTCCGCGTGCGCGGCGACACGGTTGAGATTTGGCCGGTATATTCGGATGAGGATGTGGTGCGCATTGAGTTTTTCGGGGATGAGGTCGACCGCATCAGCCGGATCAATCCTTTGACCGGCGTGGCGCTGGGAGAACTTGGGCACACGGCCATTTTCCCCGCCAGCCACTATGTTACACCAAAGGATAAATTGCAGGCCGCCATCAAGGATTTGGAGGAGGAGCTGGAGCAGCGCATCCAATATTTTGAGGAAAACGGCAAGCTGATTGAGGCGCAGCGCATTGGTCAGCGCACGCGGTATGATATCGAGATGCTGCAGGAAATCGGCTTTTGCAGCGGCATTGAGAACTATTCGCGCGTGCTGTCGCGCCGCGCGCCGGGAAGCTCGCCGTTTACCCTTATCGACTACTTCCCGGAGGATTTTCTGCTGATTGTGGACGAGAGCCACGTCACGCTGCCGCAGGTGCGCGCTATGTACCATGGCGACCGCGCCCGCAAGGAAAGTTTGGTCGAGAACGGGTTCCGCCTGCCTTCGGCTTATGATAACCGCCCGCTCAACTTCGACGAGTTCAACGAGCGCTTGAATCAGATTGTTTACGTTTCCGCTACACCCGGCGAGTATGAGCTGTCGCGCTCGGGGCAGGTGGTCGAACAGGTCATCCGCCCGACCGGTTTGCTTGACCCTGAGGTGGTCGTGCGCCCAGTCGAGGGGCAGATTGACGACCTGATCGGCGAAATCAACGCGCGCACCGCCAAGGGAGAGCGTGTGCTGGTCACGACGCTGACCAAAAAGATGGCCGAGGATTTGACCGGCTATCTCGAAACTGCGGGCATCAAGGTGCGCTATATGCACCACGATGTCAAGACCATCGAACGGCAGGAGCTGGTGCGCGATTTGCGGCTGGGCGTATTCGATGTGCTGGTCGGCATCAACCTACTGCGTGAGGGTCTCGATATCCCGGAGGTGTCACTCGTCGCGATTCTCGACGCGGACAAGGAGGGCTTTCTGCGTTCCGAGACCTCGCTTATTCAGACCATCGGCCGCGCCGCGCGTAATGAGCACGGTATGGTCGTGCTGTACGCGGACAGCATCACGCCCTCGATGCGCCGCGCGATGGACGAGACCGAGCGCCGCCGCGCCTTGCAGGATGCGTTTAACAAAAAACACGGCATCACCCCCAAATCGGTCAAAAAGAAGGTGCAGGACGTTATCGAAATTACGTCCAATGTACCGACGAGCAGCAAAAAAAAGCTGCGCACCAAGGGAGAAAGACAGCAGGAGATTGCCCGCCTGACCCGCCAGATGAAGGAAGCGGCCAAGATGCTGGAATTCGAGATTGCCGCGCAGCTGCGTGACCAGATTCGGGCGCTGGAGGAAGGAAAATGAGGATTTTCACACGCATGGAGAATACCGCGTGCGCGCCGGAGTATGTCTGTGAGCACGGGCATTACGACCACGGCGGCGGACTGGCGGCATTTTTGGAAATCAACGACCATGCGTCCCGTTTACACCTGCCACTGCACCGGCCCGCACGCCTATGACGTGCTGCGCGAAACGCTCGGCGAACGCATCGCGTTTTTGCCCGCGGACAGTATGATAGAAGTCTGAATGAGACATGCTATCAGGATAGAGAAACCCGAAACAAAAGTGAGGATGAAGCAGAAAAAGCTATGCACGAATATATTCATGTCAAGGGTGCGCGTGAGCACAACCTGAAAAACATTGATATCAAGATTCCGCGCGATAAGCTGGTCGTGCTGACCGGTCTGTCCGGATCGGGCAAGTCGTCGCTGGCGTTTGATACGATTTATGCCGAGGGTCAGCGCCGCTATGTCGAGTCGCTGTCCAGCTACGCGCGGCAGTTTTTAGGGCAGATGGACAAGCCGGATGTGGACTACATCGACGGCCTGTCGCCCGCCATTTCGATTGACCAGAAAACCACCTCGCAGAACCCGCGTTCCACGGTCGGCACGGTCACGGAGATTTACGATTACATGCGTCTGCTCTGGGCGCGCATCGGCACACCGCACTGTCCGAAGTGCGGCAAGGAAATCCATCAGCAAACCATTGACCAGATTATCGACCGGCTGATGACGCTCGAGGAGAAAACGCGCGTGCAGATTCTCGCGCCGGTCATTCGCGGCAAAAAGGGTGAGCATGTTAAGGTGCTCGAGGGCGCCAGACGGCAGGGCTATGTCCGCGTGCGGGTGGACGGTGAAATGCGCGACCTGTCCGAGGAGATTAAGCTGCAAAAGACCAAAAAGCACAACATTGAGATTGTTGTCGATCGCATCGCCATCCGCGCGGATGTGCGCAGCCGCCTGACCGATTCGGTCGAGACGGCGGCGGCACTGTCGGGCGGTCTGGTGATTGCGGACGTGGTCGGCGGCGAGCCCATTACCTTTTCGCAGAACTATGCCTGCGAGGACTGCGGCATTTCCATCGAGGAACTTACCCCGCGCATGTTCTCGTTTAACAACCCTTACGGCGCGTGTCCGGTGTGTACGGGACTCGGTATGCAGATGCGCGTCGACCCGGACCGTATTCTGCCCAACCGCAAGCTGTCCATCCGCAAGGGTGCCATCCGCGCCTCGGGCTGGAGCAGCGCCGAGCCGGGCACGATTGCGGGCATGTACTTTACCGCTCTGGGCAAAAAGCACGGCTTTACGCTCGACACGCCAATCGAGGAGATGAGCGACGCGGCGGTGCACGAACTGCTGTACGGCACGGGCGACGAGCCGCTGGAGCTGTCGGTCAGCCGTGTGTCGGGCGGCGTGATGCGCCAGCCGTTTGAGGGCATCGTGTGCAATCTGGAGCGCCGTTACAAGGAGACTTCGAGCGATTACGCGCGCAGCGAAATCGAAGAGTGCATGAGCGAAATCCCCTGTCCCGCGTGCCACGGCCGCCGCCTGCGGCCCGAGGTGCTGGCGGTCACGGTCGGCGGACTGAATATCGCGGAGTTTTCCGAAAAGTCGGTCGTCAAGGCGATGGAATTTTTGCATACCTTGCAGTTGACCGAGATGCAGCACAAAATTGGCGACCGCGTCATCAAAGAAATTATGGACCGATTGGGCTTTTTGCAGTCGGTCGGTCTGGAATACCTGACGCTTTCGCGCTCGTCCGGCACGCTGTCGGGCGGCGAGAGCCAGCGCATCCGGCTTGCCACCCAAATTGGTTCGTCGCTCATGGGTGTGCTGTATATTCTGGATGAGCCGTCCATCGGCCTGCACCAGCGCGACAATGACAAGCTGCTTGCCACCCTGAAGCGTTTGCGTGACCTCGGCAATACGCTGATTGTGGTCGAGCACGACGAGGACACCATGCTTGCAGCAGACTACATTGTGGACATCGGTCCGGGCGCGGGACGAGGTGGCGGTGAGGTTGTATTCGAGGGCCGGGTGGACGATTTGCTGAAAAGCGAAACCTCCATCACCGGACAGTATCTTTCCGGCCGCAAGTTCATTCCGGTGCCTGCGGTGCGCCGCAAGGGCAACGGAAAAAAACTGACGGTCAAGGGCTGCGCGGTCAACAACCTAAAGCACACGGACTTTACCATTCCGCTCGGCACGTTTACCTGCGTGACCGGCGTGTCCGGTTCGGGAAAATCGTCATTTGTCAATGAGATTCTTTACAAAAAGCTCGCCGCCGAGCTGAACGGCGCCAAGACGCGCGCGGGCGCGCACGATAAATTTATCGGCCTTTCCCATCTTGATAAGGTCATCGATATCAACCAGTCGCCCATCGGGCGCACGCCGCGTTCCAACCCCGCGACCTATACGGGTGTGTTCAACGATATCCGCGACTTGTTCGCCAAAACGGCGGACGCCAAGGCGCGCGGCTACGGGCCGAGCCGGTTTTCCTTTAACGTCAAGGGCGGACGGTGCGAGGCTTGCGCGGGCGACGGTCTATTAAAAATCGAGATGCACTTTTTGCCGGATGTGTACGTCCCCTGTGACGTGTGCAAGGGCAAGCGGTATAACAAAGAAACGCTTGAGGTGCGTTACAAGGGCAAGAACATCTATGAAGTGCTCGATATGACGGTGGACGAAGCGTGCGAGTTTTTCGCCAATGTTCCCAAAATCGCCAGACGGCTGGAAACCATGCGTGAGGTCGGTCTGGGGTATGTCAAGCTCGGCCAGTCGTCTACCACGCTGTCGGGTGGTGAGGCGCAGCGTGCCAAGCTCGCCACCGAACTTTCCAAGCGCTCGACGGGCAAGACCATCTATATCCTTGACGAGCCGACCACCGGCCTGCATGTTGCGGATGTGCACAAGCTGGTCGATGTGCTGCAAAAGCTGGTCGATGCGGGCAATACCGTGGTCGTTATCGAGCACAATCTGGATGTGATCAAAACGGCCGATTATATCCTCGATCTCGGTCCGGAAGGTGGCGACGGCGGCGGTCGACTGGTTGTGGCCGGCACGCCGGAGGAGGTCGCTGCCTGCCCGGATTCCTACACCGGACAGTACCTCGGACGGGTATTGGAGCGGCAAAATACGGCGAAAACAGAAGAATAAAGCGGCTTTTTGCGCGAAAAAAGCGGGAATTTCCCTGTGAAATGCCCGCTTTTGACAATTTGCATAAAAATGTTGAGCTTTGTGGCGTGTTTTGGTATAATAATGGTAATATAAAATAAATGAGGGAGACATATGAAAACAAAGCGATGGGTGATCGCCGACCCTGCCGAGGCGCGCGTGCGCGCGCTATCCGACGAGGGCGGGTATGCCCCGCTGGCTGCAGCCGTTCTGGTGGCGCGCGGCATCGACACGCCCGAAGCCGCAGCCGATTACCTGAGCTGTGACACATCCGGTCTGTACGACCCGTTTCTGCTGACGGATATGGACAAAGCTGTCGCGGTCATACGCGGCGCAATCGCGCGCGGCGAGCATATTGTGGTATACGGTGACTACGATGTGGATGGCGTGACCGCCACCTGCACACTGGTGGATTATCTGCGCAGCTGCGGCGCGGCCTGCGAATATTACATCCCCAACCGTCTGCGCGAGGGCTACGGTCTGTCCCGCGCGGCGATGGAGGAGCTGTATGAGAAGGGGACTCGTCTGCTCATCACGGTCGACTCCGGCATCACCGCCGGTGAGGAGATTACGGTAGCGCGTGAGCTGGGCATGCAGGTGGTCATCACCGACCACCATGAGTGCCACGACGCACTGCCCGCAGCGGACGCGGTGATTGATTACAAGCGGCCGGACTGCACTTACCCGTTTGACAGCCTTGCCGGTGTGGGTGTGGCGTTCAAGCTGATTTGCGCGCTCGAGGGCAACGCGGAAACCGTACTCGAGCGATACGCCGATTTGGTGGCTCTAGGTACGGTCGCGGACGTAATGCCCATCACGGGCGAAAACCGCGTCATCGTGGCAGCGGGCCTGAAGAAAATGGCCGCGACTGGAAACGTCGGTCTGGAGATGCTGCTGCGTGAGGCGGGCATGAAACATAGGCGCCTGACCTCGTCTACCATCAGCTTTGTGCTGGCACCGCGCATCAACGCGGCAGGCCGTATGGGGCGCGCGGAGTTGGCTGCCGAGTTGTTTCTCACGCACGACCCGGTGCGGGCGCAGTCTCTTGCCGCGCAGCTTTGCGAGCAGAACAAGCTGCGGCAGAATGAGGAAAACCAGATTTTAACGAAGGCGCTTGCCCGTCTGCGCAAGGAATACAATCCCCTTGAGGATAAAATCATCGTGCTGGCGGAAAAAGGCTGGCACCATGGTGTAATCGGCATTGTCTGTTCGCGCTTGTGCGATCGGTACAGCTGTCCGGTTGTGCTGATTTCACTCGATGAGGACGGCACGGGCAAAGGCTCGGGCCGCTCGGTGGGCGGGTTTAACCTGTTCGACGCGCTGACCTCGTGCGAGGACTTGCTCGAGCGCTACGGTGGGCACGCACTCGCCGCCGGTCTGACCGTGGACGCGGATAAGGTGGATACGCTGCGCGAGCGGCTGCGCGCCTATGCCGAAACGCACGTTACCATGGCGGAATTGGTGCCGCAATTGCACATCGACTGCATGGTGCGCCCCGAATGGCTGACCGAGGAGAATATCCAGGCGCTGAACGTCCTCGAGCCGTATGGCATGCGTAACACCGAGCCGGTGTTCTGCATGAAGGACATGGTGGCGGAGGATATCACGCCCATTTCGTCCGACCGGCATGTCCGCATGACGCTGATTAAGGACGGCGTGCGCTTTTCCGCAATCTGGTTCGGCACGGGCGCAGGCGGACTCGGCTTTGTCGAGGGCAACTACGTCGACGCTGCTTTTCATTTGGAAATTAACGAGTTTCGCGGCCGCCGCACGGTGCAGCTGACGCTGTGCGACGCACAGCTGAGCGATTGTGAGCATCTGGCCGACCAGAAGCTGCTCAATGTGTACAATACCTACATGGCTGACGGGCCGCTGACCGCGCGCGAGGCGCGTCTGTTGCTGCCCGACCGCAAGGATTTGGTGGCGGTGTGGCGGCATATCGTGTGCCGCGCGGAAGACGGCCGCCTGTCCGTGCCGGATGGTGCGCTTTCGCGCCGCGTCGCGTGGGAGAGCCGTCGGGACATCAATATCGGCAAGCTGTTTGTCTGTCTGGACGTGTTTTCCGAGTCCGGGCTGATCAGCTATCATTTCAAGGAAGGGATGCTTAACATCCTGCTCAAGCCTTACGAGGGTAAGGCGGATATATCCGGTTCGGTCGTTCTGGCCACGCTGCAAAGCATGGCGGGCTAACGGAATGGGGGAACGAAGTATGCAAAACAAACTGGATTTTTTAATCGAGCGCGTGCAAAAACAAAATCCGCAGGCCAATGTCCGCAAAATCCGTGCGGCGTATGAGTGCGCGGCTGCCGCGCATGAGGGGCAAAAACGCAAAAACGGCGAGCCGTATATCATCCATCCGGTTTCGGTTGCGGAAATCGTGGTCGAGATGGGGCTGGACACCGACTCGATTTGCGCGGCGCTGCTGCATGACTGCATCGAGGATACCAACTTCGGCTACAAGGAAATCGAAAATAAATTCGGCACACCGGTTGCCGAGCTGGTCGACGGCGTTACCCGTTTGGGCATGCTGCGCTACTCCAAGGAGCAGGAGCAGTTCGAGGACCTGCGCAAGATGTTCCTCGCCATGGCGAAGGATATCCGCGTCATTCTCATCAAGCTGGCCGACCGCTTGCACAACGCGCGTACTTTCCAGTACCTGCCCGAGCGCAAGCAGCGCGACAAGGCGCTGGAAACCATGGAAATTTACGCGCCGATTGCCCACCGTCTGGGCATGAGCCGCATCAAATGGGAGCTGGAGGACCTCTCGCTCAAAATCCTCGACCCAATTGGCTACAATGAGATTGTCGAGGGCCTGAAAAAGCAGAGCGAGCAGCAGGAGGAGTTCCTCAAGGGAATTCAGGAGCGCATCAGTGCCAAGCTGGCGGAGGCGCATATCAAAAACACGATTTCGGCGCGTGTCAAGCACATTTATTCGATTTATCGCAAGATGTACGCCCAGCATAAAACAATCGACGAGATTTACGACATTTGCGCGGTGCGCGTGATTGTGGATACCGTTGCGGACTGCTACAATGTGCTCGGCTATGTGCATGACCTTTATAAGCCGATTCCCGGGCGTTTCAAGGACTATATTTCCACACCCAAGCCCAACGGCTACCAGTCGCTGCACACGACGGTTATCGGGCGGGCGGGCGTGCCGTTTGAAATCCAGATTCGCACCACTGAAATGCACAAAATGGCGGAATACGGTGTGGCGGCGCACTGGAAATACAAGCAGGGCTTGACCAAAAAGGGCAATGAGGAAGCCTTCGCATGGATTCGCCAGCTGCTCGAAGCGCAGCAGGACACCGAGGCCGAAGACTTCATCAAGAACATCAAGGTCGATTTGTTTGCCGACGAGGTGTTCGTCTTTACGCCCAAGGGCGACGTGGTCAATATGCCCGCGGGCGCGACCCCGATTGACCTTGCCTACGCCATTCACTCGGCGGTCGGCAACCGTATGACCGGCTGCAAAATCAACGGCCGCATCGCGCCGATTGATAGCCAGCTGAAAAACGGCGATATTGTCGAAATTCTGACCTCCAAGGAGGCGCACGGGCCGAGCCGAGACTGGCTGAAAATCGTCAAGACCACCGAGGCGCGCAATAAGATTAAGCAGTGGTTCAAAAAAGAGTGCCGCGAGGAGAATATCATCAACGGCCGCGAGGACCTTGACCGCGAGCTGCGCGCCAATCTCTTGTACAACGGCTTTTATGAGAACGAGGAAGTGCGCAAGAACACGCTTAACAAGTTCTCCTTCAATACGCTCGATGAGCTGTATGCCGCCATCGGCTACGGCGGCATCACGCTGACCAAGGTCATCAACAAGGTTAAGGACGACGTCGGCAAGCTGCGCCGTCAGCGAGAGCTGGCCGAGCGCGCGGCGCATCCCCAGCCTGAGCAGCCGCCCAAGCGCGTCACCCGTTCCACGACCGGCGTGGTGGTTGAAGGCATCGACAACTGTCTGGTCAAGTTTGCGCGCTGCTGCACGCCCATTCCGGGCGATGAAATCGTCGGCTTTGTTACGCGCGGCTACGGCGTATCTATCCATCGGTGTGACTGTGTGAACGTCCATATACAGGAGGACCCGGACCGCTGGGTGCGTGCATGGTGGGATGAGGATTTGTCTATCGCCGACCGCACCAATCGATTCTCCACCGGCTTGCAGATTTCCACGCGCAGCCGTATCGGTGTGCTGAGCGACGTGACCACAGTGCTTGCCGCTTGCAAAATCAATGTGCATGAGATTTCCGCGCGCGATCTTAACGACGGCTACGGCGTCATCAACGCGATGGTGGACGTGGCCGGCGTGCATCAGCTTGACAACCTCATCAGCCGTCTACGCTCGATTAAGGGCGTGGTGGACGTGACGCGCACGGTGGACACCAACTGACCAATTCAAACCCAAAAGGAACAACCATGCAGAAGAAATATTTCTTTTTTGATATCGATGGCACGCTGAGCGTCGGGCAGACTATGGTTATGCCGGAGAGCGCGGTGCGCTGTCTGGAACAGCTGCGCGCCAATGGGCATTTCACCGCGCTCGCTACCGGCCGCTTACAGGCGTCGGCGGCGGGATTTGCCGCGCAGCACGGTTTTACCAATTTTGTCGCGGATGGCGGGTACAGTCTGACCGTCGGCGGTGAGATCATAGAGATGAAAAGCCTGCCGACCGCGGACTGTATCGCGCTGATTGACCGTCTGGAAGCGGCAGGCATCCCGTGGGCGGTCACGCCGGTAAACGAGAGCATCTGCGTGACGAGCGATAAACGCTATCTGGATGTTGCGCCGCCCGAATATTTTCCGACACGATATGAGCCGTCGTTCGATTACCGGACGTTACAGGTGCTGTATAAGGTCAACATCGCATGCACAGCGGAGCAGGAGCGCACTATTGATTTAGGCTCGCTGCCAACCGTGCGGTACAATCGTGACATCTTGCTCATTGAGCCAACCGAAAAGCAAAACGGCATCCGCCGCATGGTGGAGCGGCTTGGTATTCCGAATGAGGACGTGGTCATCTTTGGAGACGGCACAAACGACGTGTGCATGTTCGGGCAGGGCTGGTTTTCGGTCGCGATGGGCAACGCGCGCGACGCGCTCAAGCGCATGGCGGATTATGTGACCGACCCGGTCGACCAGGATGGCTTGTGGAATGCCTGCCGTCATTTCGGATGGATGTAAGGAGAGACGTACATGCTGTTTGATACCCATGCACATTACGATGATCAACGCTTTGACGAGGACCGCGACGCGCTTTTGTCTGCTATGCCGGAGCACAACGTCGGGTTGATTCTCAATCCGGGCTGTGATGTGGAGACTTCACGCAAGGCAGTAAGCTATGCACAAAAATACCCGTTTGTCTACGCTGCAGTCGGTATTCATCCGGAAAATATCGACGAAAACTGGAATAATGACCTTGCGGTCATCAAACAATTGGCCGAGACCGAGCCGCGTGTGCGCGCCATTGGGGAGATTGGGCTGGACTATTATTGGGAAAAGGATGAGCGCGCCCGTGCGCGTCAGCAGGTCGTATTTGCGCATCAGATGGAACTGGCGCGTGAGTTGGACAAGCCGGTGATCGTGCATGACCGTAACGCACATGCGGACTGCTTGGAGATTGCACGGCGGTACGCCGGCGTGCGGGGCGTGTTCCATTGTTTTGCGGGCAGTACCCAGATGGCACATGAGCTGCTGGACTTAGGTTATTATCTCTCGTTTACAGGTGTAATTACCTTCAAGAACGCACGCCGCGCAATTGAGGTGATCCGTGAGGTACCGCTGGAGCGACTGATGGTGGAGACGGATGCACCCTATATGGCGCCCGAGCCATTCCGGGGGCGGCGTAATTCGTCGCTGTATGTTTATCGTATGGCTGAAACGATTGCGCAGATTAAGGAGGTCGATGTCAGTGAGGTGGAGCGCATGACCACCGAAAACGGTAAGCGGCTGTTCGGCATTGACTGATGCAGAAAAAGACATAAAAAAGCCCGCCAATGGCGGGCTTTTTTATGTGGAGCGGATGATGGGAGTCGAACCTGCGCTGAGGGCGCAGAATATCAGGCGTTTTCGGTATCTGTGTTGCATTTCGTGTTGCATAATGCGTCAAAATAGCGGTCAATTTGGTCGTCTACGGCCTTGCGTTTGTCCGAAAAGGTGTGCTGGTAGACGGTTTGCAGCACGGCATTCGTTGACCAGCCGCCGCGCTCCATGGCGTACTTGTCCGGCACGCCCAGCTGCAACATGACCGAGGCGTTCAGATGCCGCAAGTCGTGGAAGCGCATGTGCGGCAGCCCGGCCGCGGCGATTGCTGCGACAAAGCGGTTATAGATCACCGCGCCGCTTTCCTTGATGATTGGTTCGTCTGGTTTGCCCTTGCCGATCAGCTGCCGCAGATAGGGCGGCAGGCGCAGCCGCCGCGTGCTGGTGAAAGTCTTGGTTTGCTCGCGCACTTCCTCATGATCGCCGACATGCAGCACCGTGCGCCGGATCGTCAGAATGTCGCCGCTGATGTCGCCGTAGCGCAGGCCGCGCACCTCGCTCATGCGCAACGACAGCCAGAGCGCCAGCAGGGCGGGCAGTTCGACCGACGTGCCCTGCACGGCATGGATCACCTGTTCGGGGGTGGGCAGGGTGCGCAGCTGCCGCTTTTTGGCGGGCAGCGTGACGCGCAGTCGAAGGTCGGGCGCAAACATGGCGCACGCGGCTGAAATCAGGCCGTAGGCGTTGGCAACAGTCTTAGGGGAGCACTCTACCGCCTCGCGGTTGATCGCGCTTTGTACGGCTGCTGAATCCAGCGCAGCGAGTGACAGCTTTTGCAGTGCTTGAAACCGGTGCTTGGCAATCGACCGATAGGCTTGTACAGTCGTGGGGGAGAGCACATGCTCCTTGGAGTCGATGTACTGTTCAATGGCCTGCGCAAGCGTCAGCTCCGCAGTAGTGCCGCCTTTGCGTTTGCGGGTGAGGTATTCGCTGGCCAGAAACTCCGCAGTGCGTTTGTCCGGATCAGTAAAGGATTTGTATTGCCGCTTGCCGGAGGCATCTTTGCCGGTATAGACCAGTACGCGGTAGTTGCCTGATGGTAATTTTTTTGCTGTTGCCATTGCAAAAACCTCCAAAAAAGAACATTTGTTCGATTTGAGTGGGTGAAAAAATGCAGACCACAACAAAACAGTGTTCGGTTGTGGTCTGCGGGGTTATTTAATAGCCTGCGGCCGTGACGCCGTATTCGGCTTGCTCTTGTGTAAATCCTTCATAAAGGAGCTGATCGATCAGACCTTGACGAGAAAACGAGGTCATTTCCAAGTAGCTTTCGGCAGATTTTGCAGCCTGCTCATTCCAGTCTGCACCACAGTTATCGGCTGCAAAGGTTGCATCTTCAGTGGAGTATCCTTCAAATTCAAGCTGGCTAATTAGGCCGCTACGCGAAAAAGCCGTAAAGGAAAGATAGCTTTCAGCTGATCCCAATGCGTTTTTCTGTCCCATGGTCATGGTATCGGCGGGTTCCTCCGGTTCTTCAACTGGTGCAGCGGTCTGTTCGGTCTGCTGTGTATCTTCCGACCCGGCATCGGTCGGTTCGGTTGTAGTGGTTTGCGATTGCGCAGTGGACTGCGAATCATCTGTGCTGCTCTGTGTGTTATCTTTCGGGCCAAATATGCCAATCAAAAGGATAACGACGATTACCCACACCCACCAGCGCTTATAAAACGGCTTTTTGGTTTTTGTTTTTTCTTCCATTGTAAATCCCCCTTAAAGATTGACAAAATTAGCCAATCATGTATAATGGTGTTGGAGGACTGTGTGAAACACTCCATATTTGCCCGTTCCGGTGGTGGTGCACTGGGACGGGCGCTTTTTATGGTGTCCAATTTGAACACCGATTTTTTAATGATATGCAATATATTGATTTACCCTTGCCAAAACCCAAGATGTGGTGTATTATTGAAAACACGAACACTTGTTTGATTTTGGGGAGGGGCTAAGATGACAGAAAGACAAAAGCGAATGAAAGAACTGCTGATTCAATCAGACGCGGAAATCACTGACCAGATTCTTTCTGCTGTTTTAGCCAAATTCGATACTCCGCCTGTTGAATCAAATCGTCCTGATCCTGCTCAGGAAGCTTATCCATCATTTCCAAAATCTTAATCTGCTTTTCCGTTAACCCGCTTATATCTTCGGATGTGAGCGGGTTTTTGATATTTGTATTGCCAATCAGGTAATCGGTTGAAACATTGAACAGATTTGCTATTTTGCGCAATGTTTTCCTGTCTGGTTCAAATGTTCCATTTTCCCATCCAGAAACAGTAGACTGCCCAACATTAAGAATTTTGGCGAGTTCAGATTGTTTCATTCCTGCTTCTTTACGCAACTGCTTTATGATACGCACATACTCGCCCCCTTACTGATATTAGTTTAACTGATATTAGAAGGCGTCGCAATGAAATATCTGAAAATATGAAAAATTACATTGACATATCAGAAAATATCAGTTATATTAAATATCAGAAATACTAATATATCATAAAATATCAGAAAGGAGGTGAGAGGGGATGGATTATAAGGAGATTTTGGAGGAGCAGTTACAACTCCTGCGGGAAATCGCACAGAAAAGAAAATATTCACTGAGTGAATATTGCGAAATCTCAAAAAACATGGTGGAAATCGTTAATTGTCTTAATAGTCTCTGAGCCGACATGGGTTCATGCCGGCCCAGAGCAACGGATGTTATCGATTTGAAATCGCATCATCAACTCCGTTCAGAATGGTTTGGTATGCGATAGCGACTTGCTTTGCACGCATTTCTGTGTCATCCGAAGCATCAATCGGCACAAATCCTTTTTCCATAGCCTGCAAAGTAAGCTGCAATGCAATTTCCAGACTGTTCATGAAATCACCTCCTTCTTGCTTCCATGGTAACACATGGAAGCGGAAGGAGCAAGAAGCGATAAGGAGGTGAGAGGGAATGGAACAAGAGTTTGACGAGCGCTTTTGGGTATGTGTCTCACGCCATTGCGTAGCCGCGTATGAAAGCGCATGCGAGAAAACGCCCGTACATTTGGGGGAAATCTGTGCGTCATGCCAGTATGTCCACCAGTGCTACAAGACGGGAAACGCTGGTTATTGGCCGACAGCCAATGCCATTTTAAAACAAAAAAGCGGCATTGGCTGTCAATTCATGCGGCCATGGAAAGATTAGTAAACAGATTTTTGGTAAACCGGGCATTCAAAATTTTCTTGAGATGCCCCTGGGCAATCTCCAAGCGCACCAGCGCTACAAGAGTAGCCGCCCCCGAAGTACTGGGTTCCAGTGTCTCCGCATACTTCTATCTTTTCAAAATCAACGCGGACAGACACCGGCTTTTTGCTCAGTGGGCAGTTACACTGATAGGTTTTTGAAGCCATAGTTCCACCTCCTTCCTGCTTCCATGGTAACACATGGAAGCAGAGGGGGGCAAGAAGCGATAGGGAGGTGAGAAGGGTGAAGTATAAACCAGACTGGTTTACAAGAATTATCAGCCTTGTGGCAATCGCAATATCCCTATTTCTGATAGCAACGCGAGCATTGAGATAAGGAGAGCGGAAAGAGCAAGTCCTCTTGTTATCCATGTGTCAATGATACGAGCACGATATGTCTCGTAAGATTCTTGTAAATCTGTTTGCAGAGAAACGATAGTCTCACTATCCATGTTGCTATCACTGAAATTCAGTTTGTAACTGAGATTTTCTTGAAATTTTATGTAGCTGTTTATCTTTGTCTTTTTGAGTATTTTAGTTAAATATTTATAGCGGATCACAGCTTTGCACAGCTTGTATTGCTGTTTGGTCATTGTTTAGCATCTCCTTTCGAGTTCCATGGTAGCACATGGAGCAGGAAGGGGCAAGAAGCGATAAGGAGGTGAGCGCTTGGATCAATCCTTGCAATTTCATGATGAAATCATTTTGAGGTTTAGGCAGGGTCGATTGCAGGAAGTCATTATCGACGGTATACGGCAAAATGATGTGAAAGCCTTTTCAATTGCGGCATCTCCGACGCAAGTCGCTTCCTACCTGATTGAGCATTCGACCGTATATTCAGATTCCTGAGCACCGGAAAGGGGTGAATAACATGAAAACCATCAAGCGATACCGCGAAGCGCGCGGCATCAAGCAGATCGAGCTTGCGGCACACTTCAGTGTATCTCAGCCGACGGTCGTCAGATGGGAGCAGGAGGGTGTGTACCCACCCTGTCAGGTGATGCCCGAGCTTGCGGCCTTTCTCGGCTGCACGACCGATGAACTGTACGAAATGAAAAAGGAGGTAAGCTGAGTTGAGCAAACAGGGTGACTTGCAATTTGTTGCAAATATTGAGAAGTATCGTGTTTTGTCGGGACTGCCGGACCACACAGCGCTTGCCAAGCGAATCATGGTATCGCGGCAGCTACTGCACCGACGATTGGAACAGCCGGGCGATCTGACGGTTAACGAACTGCGTCGGATTTCGACTGTGCTGGGCATGCCCGCAGAGGAAATGCTGTCACTGTTCAAGTGATGGGTGCATTATAGCATGAAAAAGGGAGGAAAACCAGTTTGTCAAAATACAGAAATATCTATCAAACTGCGCGCGAGCTGAAAGGTTTGACGCAGGAAAACGCAGCTGAGCGACTGGACATCTCGGTTGAGAGTCTGGGCGCGTATGAGCAGGATCGCCGCCGGCCGCCGGATAGCACGGTTTTACGCATGGCGCAGCTTTACGATTTCCCGTATCTGTGTTACCAGCATATCGCCGCGGGTGATTTGGGCGGCGTACTGCCTGAGGTGCAATCTAAACCGTTGGAGCAGGCAACGATGCGTCTGGTGCGGTTGATTGGCAAGTTTGCCAAAACGGGCCGACTGGATCAGCTGCTCGAGATCAACGAGGACGGCGTTATCACGTCTGAGGAACGCCCGCTGCATGATGCAATCATGGCAGAACTGCGGGAGATTATGGCGACCTATCTCGAATTGGATTGTGCGGCGCAAAAGGAAAGCGCCCAGAGCGGCGGCAACCGCGACTGAGCGCATACAAAAATAGACTACTTAAAGAATACCGGAAAAGCCCGGCGCTGTCAAGAGGGCCGCGCCGGGGGGAAGAGGAAAACATGAAACTCGTAGAGGTGAAATTTGAGATCCCGGAGGATCTGGAGCCGCGCATTGCGGCGTTAGCTGCGGAAATGGGGCTATCTTTTGATTTGGCCGCGCAACTGCTGCTGTGGGACGGATTTGTCACGCATTTGCGCAGCTCGATTGAGCGGGCGGAACGAGAACTGCGAGAGTCATTGTCAGGGGAGGTGGCGGTATGATCTACGCCATCCTTGCCATGCTCGGGGTGGGCTGCGCCTACCTCGCCCTTGGCATGCTGGTGGACAGGCTCACCCAGCCGATGGAGCGGAGGGGACGGCGATGACTTTTCATTTTGATGGGCAGATCGCTTCGATGTACGGCGTGGATGAGGCGGTCTTTATCGCCATGCTTCAATTTTGGATTGCCAAGAATGAAGCCAACGACCGGCACTTCCACGATGGCCGGTATTGGACGTATAACTCTATCCGCGCCATGGAGCGGCTGTTCCCGTGGTGGAGCAGACGCCAGATCGAGCGTATCATCAAAAAGCTCAAGGAAGCGGGCGTGGTGCTGACCGCAAACTACAACCGCGACAGCCATGACCGCACGCTGTTTTACACGCTTGATGAGAGCAAATTGCCCATTTCACGGTTTGGTGCAGAGGTGTCACCAAACCGTGACACCACCCTGTCACCAAACGGGGACAACTTGTCACGAAACGGTGAAATGTATAAGGAACAGTTAATAACACAGTTAAAAGAAGAAGAGGAAAAGCCAGACGGAAACATCAAACCGCTGGAAGTGATGGAACGGTATAACACGATTTGTACTGGTCTGCCGCAGGCGGTCAAGCTGACCGAAAAGCGTGCGAAAGCGGTGCGGAAGCTGTATGCCAAGGGGTACACCTCGGAGCAGCTGATTGATGTGTTCCACCGCGCACAGGCCAGCAGCTTTTGCACGGGCACCAACGATCGCGGCTGGCGAGCCGATTTTGACTGGCTGATGGATGAGAACAACATCGTCAAAGTGCTTGAGGGCAAGTACGCCGGAAACTCCACGCCGCCGACCCCGCCCGAACGCAAGGAGGACGAGTACACATGGCTTTGACAGACGAAGCGCTCAAGCTGCACAACGACGCGGAGCAAAGCGTGCTCGGCGCGCTGATCGCGGATGCGCCGATGAACGCCGCCGACGTGTTCCGGCAGGTGCGCTCGGAGGATTTCCTCAACGGAGAGCGCCGGTACATCTTCGACACCTGCCGGGCGATGTTCGCCCGAAATGACCAGATCGACCCGTACACCGTGCGCGCGGCGTGCGGCACCGAGTACATCGAATTGGTCAAAGCCCTGTGCGACATGATGATGACGCCCAGCCACTGCGCGGCCTATGTCCGACAGCTGCGCGACTGCTCTATCCGTTACCGGCTGGACGCGCTGCTGCACGAGACACGGTCTCACATTGCCTACGCCGCGCCGCTGCCCGAGGTGGCTGCGCTGGTCGAGCGCATGCAGACTGTGCTGGCATCCGGCAGCGAGGATCGCGGCAGCGACATGAACGCGCTGCTGCTGGACTACTTTTCGCAGATGGACGAGCGGCCGAAGTTTCTCGACTGGGGTTTCCCGTCGGTCACGCAGGCGCTCGAAACCGAGCTGAACCTCGGGCAGTATGTGATCCTGTCCGCCGAGCCGTCGGCAGGCAAAACCGCGTTTGCGCTGTCGGTCGCGGTGGCGCTTGCGCGGCAGGCGCGCGTGACGTTTTACACGCTGGAGACGGACAAGCGCCGTCTGATGCAGCGCATCATGGCGCGCACGGCGTTGGTCGATCTGGGACACATCAAGGCGCGGCGGTTCACCGCCCCCGAGCTGGAGGCGCAGGCGCGGGCCAAGGCCAAGCTGCTGAACCTGCCGTTTCGCATCGTACACGCGAGCGGCTGCACAGCCGAGCAGATTGCGGCTGACGTCAAGGCATCGCGCACCGATGTCGCCATCATCGACTATTTGCAGCTGATCGAGCCGTCCGACCCGCGCGCGGACGAGTACACCACGATCACGCACAGCACCAAGACGCTGCAACAGCTGACGCGGTCGGGGCGCGTGGTGCTGGCGCTCAGCCAGCTCAACCGGTCGGGCGACCTGCGCGGCTCAGGACAGATTTTGCAGGACGCGGACGCGGTGCTGCGCATCGGCGTGCCCGATCGGAAGAAGCTGAAAACGCCCGAACAGTTCAAGGCGTGCGACGCCGACCAGCTGCGCGTCATCAAGATCGCGAAAAACCGCGACGGTTCGCGCCGCACGCTGCCGTTCTGGTTCGAGGGACGGTATCAGCGGTTTGTCGAGCAGTGGGACGGCTTCGACGAGGCGCAGGTCGTCCAGATGGAGGACGAGCCATACAAACAGACGAAAATCGAAACCGCATAGGAGGTACATATATGAGCAAGTTGATTTACCGGGAGCCGAACGGAAACTGGGGCGTCAAGGGCGTGTCGTGGGCGGAGATCCCGGACGGCCTGTATGGCGCGCTGTACAAGCTCAAGGATTACGAGGAAGCGTGCGACTCGCCGCATTTGGTGGCGTCCTTCATGGACGGAAACCTCGGGCCGGTGCGTTACCGCCTGATCGACGAGGCGCACAGCGTATCATAAGTCCATCAAACGCGGCAAAGTGTACATGAAGAATGGCGCACAGTGTATTCGCGTGTATTCTTATGATCCGGTCGCCCATTTAATTGAGGGCGGATGGACACCGAAAGCACGCGATGGCAGCAGTGGAAAACATCAAGACGGTTCTAAAATTTTTTCCGATACATGGAAAGATTTTACGCCGGAATACGAGCGTGCCAGCGAGGAGGCAGTGGACGAGATGATCCGTAAGATATGAAAATCCGAGATATCCGCAAAGCGCTGGAGGCTCTTATCCTGCCGCTGGTCGAGGGGGCAAAAATCATGCGCGCCGATGCGCCCAAGCCCGTCGTGCGCCCATCCTTCAAAATCGACGTGCTGCCGGTCAGTGTCGGCGCGGCCTGTGCCGGTGCGCGGGAGTACGAGGCCGACGTGGACATCTGGTATTATCCCAAGTCCAGCGACCGCCCGCGCGACGAGTGCGACACGGTGGCCGAGCAGCTGCTGGACGTGCTGGGCGAGGGCTTCGAGGCCTGCGGCGTGTGGCTGCCGATTGACGACACGATTGAGGTGGACACCTCGCAAGGCGTGCTGGTCGCGCAGTTTGGCATCTCGTGGGTCGAGACCGCCGCCGAGACCGGCGAATACATGGAAACCCTCAACTACAACGGAGAGGAGCTGACAACTTAAATGGCAATCACCATGCCGAAAATCGAAGTGACGTTCCGACAGCAGGCGACTTCGCTCATCGCGCGCAGCGCGCGGGGCATCGCCATTCTGATTATCCGGGACGACACCGATAAGGGCTTTACACATAAACAGTACACCGACCTGTCCGCTTTGCAGGCAGACAAGGCGAAGTACACGACCGAGAACTACAACGCGATCAGCGACATGCTGGCGTTTGCACCCTATCAGTCGCATGTGTTCAGATTGGACACCGAGGGCACGCTGGGCGACACGCTTTCTGAGATCAGCCGCACGGTTAAAACCGGCTGGCTGACCATTGCGGGGCAGAGCGCGGAGGACGGCGCGGCGCTTGCAAGCTGGGTCAAGTCGCAGGCGGCCAAGGCCAAGAGCTACAAGTGCATCGTGCACAATATCACGCCCCTGCCGGACGACATGCACGTTGTCCATTTCGTGAATGAAAAGGTCACGTTCACGGACGAGCGCGGCGAGCAGGAGGGCGTCGCCTACCTGCCGAGCCTGCTGGCGATTTTGGCGGTGTGCAACGTCGAGCGCGGCTGCACGAACTATCTGTGCAGCAATCTTGCGTCCGTGCAGGAGGTCGAGGACAACGATGCGGCGGTCGGCGCGGGCAAGTTCATCCTGTTCCACGACGAGGAGGGCGCGGTGCGCATCGGCCAGGGCATTAACAGCCTGACCACGCTCGACGGCAACACCAAAACCGAGGACATGCAGTTCATCGAGACGGTCGAGGCGATGGACATGATGCGCGACGATATCACCTCGACGTTCCGCAGCACCTATCTCGGCAACTACCGCAACACGCGCGACAACCAGATGCTGTTCATCGCGGCGCTCAATTCGTCCTACTTCCGGCAGCTGGCGCAGGAGCTGATCCTCGACCCGGACTACGCCAACGCTGCCAGCATCGACGTGGAGGCGCAGCGCGCGGCGTGGGTCGCGAGCGGCAAGGCCGAAGCCGCCGACTGGGACGATGACAAGGTCAAAGCGACGCCGTTTAAGCGCACGGTGTACCTTGCGGGCAATGTGAAGATCCTCGGCAGCATGACCGACCTGATCTTCCCGATCAATTTGTTTTAGGAGGTGCTGAGCGATGCCGGAATTTAACCCCAATCATATCATGCATGGCAACGGCGGCGCGGCGTGGTGGAACGGCAAGAAGTTAACCACCTTGCAGAGCGTTGAAGCCAAGGTCACGGGCGACTTTGAGGACATCAATGTCTGCGGCGACCCGGCGACCTACAAGGTGTACAACGGCTATGCGGGCGAGGGCACGCTGACGGTGCTGAAGATCGACAGCGAAATTCTCATCCAGATGGCCGAGGCGTTCCGCACGGGTGTGATGCCGGAGATCACTGTCATCACCGCGCAGACGCAGAAGGGCACGAACAAGGTCGAGCGTGTCGCATACAGCGATGTGACTATCGACGAGTTCATGCTTGCCAAGTTTGAGAAAATGGCCAAAACCGAGCAGGAAGTCCCGTTCAAATTCGGACATTTTGAGGTTTTGGAGACGCTATAAGGAGGATTTTACATGGATAAGAAATTGCTGGACGCGCTGAGCAAGCGTGCGGAGCAGAAAGCCAAGAGCCGCACGGAGACAAAGGAGTTTAATCTGGGTGGCGTGAAAGCCACGTTTGTCAAGCCGAGCCAGAAGGAGCAGCTCGCGATCTATGAGAGCATGTCCGAGGCCAGTGGCGCGGGCGATCTGGTGGAGCTGTCGACTGCGCTGATCTATGACTGCTGCCCGGACTTACAGGACACGGAGCTGCACAAGGCGCTCGGTGTAACTGACCCGTATGACACTGTTCGTAAGCTGCTGGATGTGCATGAAATTGATGTGCTCGGCGGGTTGCTAATGGGCTGGATCGGCCTGCTGCCCCAAGAAGCAAAGGAGAAAGTCGAGGATCTCGCAAAAAAATTGTAACGCGCGACCCGTTTCTCGACCTCGCAGCGTTTTATGCCGTGCGTGGCATCACCCCGGACGAGCTTCGCCGTATGAGCGTCCTCGACCGGGCGGTGCTGCGGGTCGGGCGGGCGCGCTATTATGAGGAAATGCGCCTGCTGACGGCGGCGGGCGTGGCCACGGCATTCTCACCGGAAAAGGAGGACGCGGGCGATGGCGAAAAGTAAGGTTATCAATACTATCCTCAACCTGCGCGACAACATGTCCGGCGGGCTGCTCAAGGCCGCGCGCAACGCCAAAAAGGCGGGCGCGGACATCGACGACAGCATGATCTCTGCCACCCGGCAGGTGGTGGCGTTCAAGAACAAGGCGGTCGACGGCATCAAGAGCTTTGCCAAGACCGCTACGGGCGTCGGCGTCGCGGGCGTCACCGCGCTGACGACGGCTTTCATCGCGCTCGACGGCGTAACCGAGGAGTACCGGATCAACCAAGGCAAGCTGCTGACGGCCTTTGCCAATACGGCAATCGGCACACAGGGCGCGCGCACGGCGTACTCCGAGCTGTACAAGATACTGGGAGACAGCGATACATCGACCGAGGCCGCGCAGGCGCTGTCCACGCTGGCGAGAAGTCAGCAGGACGTGACAAAATGGACGCGCGTTGCCGCTGGTGTGGTCGGCAAGTTTGGCGACGGCATCAGCATCAATAGCTTGTTTCAGGATATCGGCGAAAGCACGGTCAGCGGTACGGTGACCGGCGCGCTGGCGGACACCTTGAACTGGCTGAATATCTCCGAGGACGAGTTCAACGAGCGGCTGGAGGCCACCGGCACGACCGCCGAACGCACGACGCTGATTCTGGACACCCTGACAGCTGCTTACGACGGCTATGCGGATGCGTTTTATCAGAATAACACGCAGCTGGTCAAAAACCGCGCGTACCAGACGCAGGTGACGGCCACGATGGCCAAGCTGGGCGAAGCCAGCCAAACTGTGAAAAGCGGCATCCTTGAGATGCTCGGTGCGTCGGAAAGCGGCGGATTCCGCGAGGGCTCTGTATTTGCGATTTTGTCTACACAGGCCGAGCGCCTTTCGGCTTGGGTTCAGTCGGTAGACTTTTCTTCTTTTGCAGCCAAGGTCGATCAGGGCATTGCGGGTGCGATAGAGACTGTGAAGGGCATTTTTCAGTGGTTCATGGACAACCGGGAGACTATCACTGCGGTGCTGGTCGGTATCGGGTCTGCATTCGGCGCAATCAAGATCATGCAATTTGTGTCAGGTGTGGCGAATCTGGTTGTGACCATCAAGCGGTTTGCGTTTACGCTTGCTGGAATTGTGGCCACGAATCCGGTCTTACTGGCTATTGCAGCGGGCATTGCGGCCATCGCGGTGGCTGGTGTCCTGATTTATAAGAACTGGGACAAGATCAAGGCAGCTGCGGTCACGCTTTGGGGCGTAGTCAAAGAAAAGTTCTTTGCAATCAAAAATGCGGTGCTGCAAGCGCTTGCGCCGGTGATCGCGGTCGTTCTGGAGGTTGCCGGGTACATCCGGAGCTTTTTCGTGCGGGCAATCGAGCATATCCAGCCAGTCATGCGGACGGTGTTCGGTTTTATCCAGAATACGGTCATCCCGATCGGACAGGGTTTGTTCGAGGTCATCAAGAAGGTCGCAGGTTTTTTTGTTGGCAATTTGGTGGTGGCGTTTCAACTTGCACAGCCAGTAATGGAGATGGTGTTCGGGTTTGTGCGTGATATTGCCGTGCCGGTTTTTGGAATTCTTCTCGAGGTCGGCGGTCGTGTGGCGGGCTTCCTTATTGACCAACTTTCCGCAGCGTTTGGCTGGGTGCTGGAAAAGATGGAGCCTGTGTTCAGCTTTATCCGGGATGCTTTTTTGCCCGGCTTGGGTGATTTTATCGATAAGCTGGGCGAACTGCGGAATTTCCTTGTGGACAAGCTGCTGGGTGCGCTGAACACGGTTAAGGATGTGTTCAACAAGGTCAAAAGTGCGGTCGGTGGTCTGATCGACAAGGTCAAGGAATTCCTCGGTATGGACACGAGTAAAACGGTCAAGCTTTCGACCGAATACGTGGCCGGCGACCAGCTCGCTGGCAATGCGCTCGGCACATCTTACTGGCGCGGCGGTCTGACGAGGGTCAACGAGCGCGGCGGCGAGATCATGAACCTGCCGAACGGCACGCAGATCATCCCGCACGACATCTCCGCGCGCATGGCGGGCGGGCCGCGCGTGACGGTCAACGTCACAGTCGCGGGCAACGTCATCGGCAACGAGCAGTACGCGGACGAGCTGGGCGAGCGGATCGCGGACAAGCTCCTCCGCGCAATTGAAAACATGTAACAGAAAAGCCGCCCCGGAGGGCGGAGATAGACAAAGTACGACAGCGTATGCTATAATCAGGGCGGACGCTGTTACATATAGCGGTCAGACCCACCTTTCCCCAGCGCATTTTACCGCGAGGGGAGGTGGTGCGTATGTGGAAAAAGGCTTTTCAGCTTTTGATGTGTGCGGCCATGGTGCTGTACATTTTCACCATAAAAGCGCGCTGACCGCTCGGCTGGTACCCAAGCGGTCAGCATTTTGCTGATTGTATAACGGGTCTGACTGCTGTAACAGCGTCCCTTTGTATGCTTATTATAGCGCGTGCGCCCCGTCTTTGTCAAGTTGGCAGAGGCGGGGCGCTTTTTGTATGCAGGGAGGTGGCAGCAATCGCCTACAAGGTCATATTTTCGGTCAACAACAACGAGGAAGTGTTCACGCTGCCGCATGTGCCGGTGGACTTCCCGCTGCCGCAGCCCGAGCAGCACAATGAAACCTATGAGGGCCTCAGCTACGACTACCGCCGCATCGGAACGCTGGGGCTGCGGTCGCTCAGTTGGTCGAGCTTTTTCCCGGTCGGGAAGCGTTACAGCTGGATGCCCGCCGAGGCGCTTGAGGACGGCTGGTCATACGTCAGCTTTTTCGAGCGCTGGCGTGACCGCAAGGTGCCGTTTCGCGTGATTGTGCTGGACAGCGGCGGCGTGTGCCGGCTCAATATGCCGTGCACAGTGGACACGTTTGAGCCGTCTGTGCGGCGAAACGGCGATATTGCTTATACAATTTCCATCACGGAATACCGCTTTGTGGATTAAGGAGGTGCGCGGGTGGCTTACGGATATGTGGACGAGCACCGGCTGTACCTTGAGCGCAGCGGCGAGGCCCGCGACATCACGGCCTTTGTCGGTAACCTGACCGCGACGGACGACATCACCGCGCTGTCGGTCGAGCTGACCGGCACGCAGTTCGTCAGCCAATGGGACAAGTACGTCCCCAAGCTCGCACTCGCGCCGGGCGACAAGCTGCGCCTGCGCAATGAAGCGGCGCAGCAGGATGTGTTCGTCGGGCAGCTGGTGACCGTCGGGCTGGACGGTGCAATCACGGCTTACGACCGCGGTTGGTATCTCGGTCGCAGCGGCATCATTTTGCAGTGCAGCGGCATGGCGGCGGATGAGGCTATCCGCGCGGCGTGCAGCAAGGCGGGCGTGGGTGTCAAAAGCGTCACCAGTCTGCCGACCAAAATCAGCGAGGTCTGGCTGGGCGACGCGGTGAGCGACATCATCGCGGACATTCTGGAGCGGTGCAGCGCGGAGACGGGCAAAGAGTATCAGGCGCGCATGTCGCCGGAGGGGCTGGTCGTGCACGAGCTGCCGACCGCCGCCATCAAGGCGTTTCACCGTCCCGCGTGGAATCTCGCGCCCTTTGATATCACATGGGCGCTGGGGCAGGTGTCGGGCGAGGACAGCATCGCGGAGCTGTACAACGCGGTGGTGCTCGCCGCCGAGGACAGCGGCAAGGTGTACATCGGCGCGCAGGCATCAAATGCGGCATCAGTCGAGAAATACGGCTTTTTGCAGTACATCGAGCGCGTCAGCGAGAACCCCGGCACGGCGCAGCTCGGCCAGATGGTGCGCACGCTCCTTGCGCAGAAAGACCGCATCGGCCGTACGCGCACCATCAGCGAGATTTGGGGCTGCGACGAGGTGACAAGCGGCACGGTGCTGAATTTCAATTCCCCGGCGTTTGGCATCGAGGGGCGCAACCGCGTCACGCGCGTTGTCCACCACTACGGCGGTGCAGGGCACACGATGGAGCTGGAAATCACCGCTCTCGACGAGCCGCGCGCGGCGGGCGGCACGGATGCGGTGTCCGTCTGGGGCTTGCCCGACACGATTGGTGCAGGCTCGTCCGGTACGGGCGGGAACGGCAGCGCGTCCAGCTTTGTGGCGGTCGCGCGCAGCCAGGTCGGCTACAAGGAAAGCTCCGGCAACATCAACAAGTACGGTGCGTGGGCGGGACATAACGGCGTGGCGTGGTGCGTGTACTTCGTTTGCTGGTGTGCCGACCAGTCGGGCGCTCCCATCCCGACTGGGTACGGCTATGTTGGCGACATGTCGGACTATTTCAAGGCGCGCGGGCAGTACAAGACGGTGGCAAGCGGCTACATCCCCAAGGCGGGCGACCTGATGATACAAGGTACGCGGCACATCGGCATCGTGACCGGCGCGACGCGGGCGAGCGTGCAGACCATCGAGGGCAACTGCTCAGACAGCGTGCGCGCCATGACGCGGTACTATTCGGAAATCACAGGGTTTTGCACACCTTGGGGATAAGGAGGGCATATGGCATACGAAACGAAACTCGCGGAAGTAATTTTGAAGCAGGGCGGCAGGCGCGCGAAAAAGTCGCCCTATGCGGCGGCGTGGTATGAGGCGGTCTGCGAGCAGGAACGCCCGAAACCGCTGATTTTCTCAGTGATCGACGGCAATGTGCGGGCAGAGGAGGGCGTAAACCTCACCCTGACCGCGACCGCCGCTGCGCGGGACTGGCAAAAGAGTGAGCGCGCCGCGGCGATTTTGTCCGGTGGCGGGCTGCTCATCCTGGACCGGATATAACAAAAGCCGCCCCGGAGGGCGGCAGCGTAGACAAAGACTGACAGCGTATGCTATAATCAGGGCGGACGCTGTTACATATGGCGGTCAGGCACTCCCCATAAAGGGGGTGATGCTTTATGAGACGATTTGTAAAAATCGTAATATGGGCACTTCTGTTGCTACATATTTTGCTTATAAAAGCGCACTGACCGCTCGGCTGGCCCCCGAACGGTCAGTGACTTAGTCACTTTGCTGTTTTAAGGTCTGACTGCTGTAACAGCGTCCCTTTGTATAGATATTATAGCATACGCCCCGTCTTTGTCAAGTTGGCAGAGACGGGGCGTTTTGCATCCAAAGGAGGTACAGACCATGTCAGACGCGAGATTTTCCTTTTCCCCAACCGAGCTACAGGGTATCTCGGCGGCAGAGGTCAGCCGCGTGCCTGCGTTCGACTTTGACGAGCGGGGGCGCGGCGCGTTCCGGCTGGTGGACGGCGCGCTGGTCGAGCGGTCGGGCGTGGAAGCAGTCAAACAGTGGTTTGCGCTTATGCTGCGCCAGCCGCCGGACGCAATTCCCGTGTACCGCACGGACGCATCCACCACGCTGGGCGTCGACCGCACGCTGCTGCAAACGCGCGCGCCGCTGGGCTTCGTGACCGCGGAAATCGAGCGGCAGGTGCGTGAGACGGCGGCATATAATCCAGCGGTGCGGACAGTGGACAGTTTCAGTTTCACCCGCCTGCGGCGCGGCCTGCAGGTGGAATTTACCGCGCACTTGCGCACCGGAGAGGACACGGAGGTGACGGCCTATGTCAACAGCGAA
Organism: Candidatus Agathobaculum pullicola; assembly: GCA_019115085.1. Taxonomy (GTDB): domain Bacteria; phylum Bacillota; class Clostridia; order Oscillospirales; family Butyricicoccaceae; genus Agathobaculum; species Agathobaculum pullicola. The sequence goes on from DXEF01000024.1 coordinate 51,274, forward strand.
TGAGATTTTGAGCGAACTGCTCGCGGCGATGCCGGACAGCTACCAAAAGACGGTCGGCTATCCGACCCACGACCTGCTGGCGGCGGCTTCGCTGCGCATGGAGGGCACGGACGAGGAAGTCGCGGCGATGCGCGCGGCACTCGACCCGGAGAACCTTGCGGGCGTCGACCTCGACCGTTATGTGTTCCCGCGCAGCGGTTTGGAGCGGCGGCAGGCGACCTTTGCCACCGGCGTGCTGACCGTGACCGGCACGGGGACGGTGCAGCAGGGTGCGCTGTTCGAGAGCGGTGGCGGCATCCAGTTCGCGGCAAGCGAAACGGTGCAAATTAGCGGCGAGGGGCAAGTGCGCGTCACCTGTCGAGTCGATGGCGCGGCGGGCAACCTGCCCGCGCACAGCATCACACAGATGCCGGTCACCTTGCAGGGCATTGCGGCCTGCGACAACCCCGAGCCGACCACGGGCGGTTACGACGAGGAGGACGACGCGGCCTACTACGCGCGCTATCTGCTCAAAATCCGCACGCCCGCAACCTCGGGCAACATCTACCATTACCAGAGCTGGGCGCTGGAAGTCGCTGGCGTCGGCGCGGTGCAGGTGTTCCCGCTGGCGCGCGGGCCGGGCACGGTGGACATCGTGCTGATCGACAGCACCGGTCAGCCTGCGCCGCCCGATCTGGTGCAGCAGGTGCAGGACTACATCGACCCCGGCGGTACGGGCGAGGGCTACGGGCAAGCGCCGATCGGCGCGCAGTGCCGGGTCGAGGCCGCGACCGGGACGGAAATTGCCCTTTCCGCTACGGTGTTCAAATTGGACACCGCGGACGAGGGGACCGTCACGGCGGGGATTAAAGCAGCGGTGGGCGCGTACCTCGCCGAGATTTCATTTCAGCAGGATTACGTCAGCTTGGCCCGCATTACCGAGCGGATACTGGCGGTCGAGGGCGTGCGCGACCTCGAAAGCCTGACGGTAAACGGCGGCACGGATAACGTACATCTGGGCGAGCGCGCGTGCGCGGTGCTGGGGGAGGTGACGCTTTCGTATGCGTGAGTTTGACGACATGCTGCGCAGTCTGCCGACGGCCTACCGGCGCGACGCATGGGTGATGGCGCTTTTGGGCGCGGTGCAGGCGGTGGACGAGGGACAGCGCGAGGCCGCACGCGAAGCGGCGGCGCAGCTCAAGCTGGACGAGATGACCTTTATCCTGCCGGTTGAGGAGCGCATCGCGGGGCTGAAAACCGCCGCCGGTACATCGCAGGACGAGCGCCGCAGCGCACTTTCGGCCAAGTGGCGCTCGGCGGCGGGCAAGTGCGACATGGAACAGCTCCGCGCCATTTGCGGCGCGTGGCAGGGCGTGGCCGCGCAGGTGGACTACGACGCGGCGCAGTACTTGCTCGACGTACTGTTTCGCAGCTGGGGCGCGATGCCGACCAACATGGACCGGGTGCGGCAGGCACTCCGCGAGGTCATCCCGGCGCACATCGCGTTCGCGGTGGCGGTCAAGCTGCTGCGCGAGACGCAGGCGGATGTGTGCACGGTCATTGCCGCGAGCCGCCGCACGGTCTATCCCGACGCGGAGGTAGAGCAGTGGCAGCGCACGGCGGGTGCGGTGCAATACGCCGCGCTGACCGGCACAAAGAACAGGATTTATACAGAAATCGAGGTGCAATAGATGAGCGAAACCCCTGTAAAATGGACAGCCGCGGGGCTGACCCCGGCGGGAAACGCGCTGCAAGCGGCGCTGCTGGGCACGGGCGACGGCCTGACCTTCACGCGCGCGGCAGCGTCGGACGCGGAGGGCGTGGAGCGGCTGGACTTGACGCTGCAAGCGCCCTGCACGGTGGACGGCCCCAAGTGCCGCGTGCCGGTGCTGCTGACAAACGCGGGCGTGGAGACAGGCTTCACGATGACCGAGCTGCGGTTTTACGTCCGGCGCGTGACGGACGGCGCGCCCACGGGCGAGGAAGTGCTGTATGCCACCGTGACCGACGAGACGGGCGACCCCATCCCGACGGCGGCGCAGTCGCCCGGCTTTACGATTGACTGGGCGTTCGTGTTCC